>NZ_BSPB01000013.1:0-97063 GCF_030160815.1 Hydrogenophaga electricum
CAACTTGCGTCCTTCGAAGGTGGTTCTGGCATTCTTGTGGCTGTTCATCCGGGGGGATTCCTCTGAGAGTTCTGAAGCGTCGTAACTCCAGTCTCCCAGACCCTTCCGGGTGAACAACCTATTGAGACATCACATCTAGACCTCCAGCCACTCCTTGCGCGTGTAAGGATCGGCGCGCAGGCTGTCGGGCGTGCCCTGGAAGACGATGCTGCCGTGGCCCATGACCAGCGCACGGTCGGAAATGGCCATGGCGATGGTCAGCTTCTGCTCGATCAGCAGCACCGAAATGCCGCGCGCCTTGAGCTTCTGCAGGTATTCGCCCACCAGTTCCACGATCTTCGGCGCCAGCCCTTCGGTCGGCTCGTCGATGATGATCAGGTCCGGGTCCCCCATCAGGGTTCGGCACAGGGTCAGCATCTGCTGCTCGCCGCCCGAGAGCACGCCCGCTTCGGTGTGCTGCCGCTCCTTCAGGCGCGGGAACATGGCGTACATGTCGTCAAAGTTCCAGCGCGAGTCTTTGCCGCTGCCCTTCTGCCCCAGCAGCAGGTTCTGGTGCACCGTGAGCTTGGGAAAGATGTCGCGGTTTTCCGGTACGTAGCCGATGCCCAGGTGCGCCACTTCGAACGGCTTGCGCCCGGCGATGGCCTTGCCCTTCCAGTCGATGGTGCCTTCGCAATCCACCAGCCCCATGATGGCCTTGGCCGTGGTCGATCGGCCCGAGCCGTTGCGTCCCAGCAGGGCCACGATCTCGCCGGAGCCCACGTCGAAGCTCACGCCATGCAGCACGTGGCTCTTGCCGTAGTAGGCATGGAGGTTTTCGATTTTCAGCATCCCCATTCCTCCTTCAATGGCCGGCTTCGGCCGCCTGCTGGTCGGCCAGCACCGAACCCAGGTAGGCCTCCTGGACCTTGGGATTGGCGCGCACGGCTTCCGGCGTGTCGAACGCGATCACCTCGCCGTAGACCACCACCGCGATCTTGTCGGCCAGGCCGAACACCACGCCCATGTCGTGCTCCACGGTCAGCAGCGTCTTGCCCACCGTGACCTCGCGGATCAGCTCGATGAAGCGGCTGGTCTCGCTCTTGCTCATGCCCGCCGTGGGCTCGTCGAGCAGGATCACGTTGGCTCCGCCAGCGATGGTGATGCCGATCTCCAGCGCGCGCTGCTCGGCGTAGGTGAGGTTCATCGCCAGGGTGTCGCGCTTCTTGTCGAGGCGGATCATCTGCATCAGCTCTTCGGCCCGCTGGTTGGCATCGTCCATGCCGGCCAGGAAGCGGAACAGCGTGTAGCGGTAGCCCAGGCTCCAGAGCACGCCGCAGCGCAGGTTCTCGAACACGCTGAGCTTGGGGAAGATGTTGGTGATCTGGAAGCTGCGCGAAAGGCCCAGGCGGTTGATCTCGAAAGGCTTCTTGCCGTTGATGCGCGCACCGTTGAGCAGCACGTCGCCGCTGGTGGGGGCGAAGCGGCCCGAGATCAGGTTGAACAGCGTGGACTTGCCAGCGCCGTTGGGGCCGATGATGGCCACGCGCTCGCCGGAGCGCACCGCCAGATTGGCGCCGCGGATGATCTCGGTCTTGCCGAAGCTCTTGCGCAGGTCGCGCAATTCCAGCGCGAACCCGCCCGCGTGGACGTGGCTCATCGCCTGTTCAAACCGCTGGCTCTCTGCGGTGGGGGGCATTGCCGTGCTCATTCCGTCTCCCGTCGCTTGATTTCTTTCTCGATGTCGGCCTGGATGGCCGACCACTGGGCGCGGAACTGGCGCCGCGCCAGCTCGAACACTCCGAGGCTGGTGAGGGTGGCGAACAGCGCGCCGAACCAGGTGCCCGCCGAGCGCACGTGCAGTTCCATGCCGAGGTACTTGATGGTGTCACCCATCGCGGCGTCGAGCTTGAGGTGGTAGATCATCTCGATCATCGACCCGGCCCCCAGCAGAACGAGCACGGCCCCCACCCCCAGCACCAGGTACGAGACCCACACCTCGCGCAGGCGCCCGAACGAGGCCACGCGCAGGTTCATCATGATCAGGCTGGCGATGCCGCCAGGCGCGTACATCACCATGAACAGGAACACCAGGCCCAGGTAGAGCAGCCAGGCCTTGGTCAGCTCGGAGAGCAGCACCGAAGCCAGCACCATCAGCACGCCGCCGATGATGGGACCGAAGAAGAAGGTGGCACCGCCCAGGAAGGTGAACAGCAGGTAGCCGCCCGAACGCACCGGCCCCACCACTTCGGCGGTCACGATCTCGAAGTTGATGCTCGCCAGACCGCCCGCGATGCCGGCGAAGAAGCCGGCAATCATGAACGCCAGGTAACGCACCATCTGGGTGTTGTAGCCGATGAACTCCACGCGCTCCGGGTTGTCGCGCACCGCGTTCAGGATGCGGCCCAGCGGCGTGCGGGTGAAGGCATACATCAGCGCCACGCACACGAAGGTGTAGACGGCGATGAGGTAGTACACCTGCACGGCCGGGCCGTAGGTGATGCCCATGAAGGGCTGGCCCGCCACCCGGTCGCCGGAAACGCCGGCCTCGCCGCCGAAGAACTCCGAAAACATGAGCGACATGGCGAACACCAGCTCGGCCATGCCGAGCGTGATCATGGCGAAGGTGGTGCCAGCCTTCTTGGTGGTCACGTAGCCGAACAGCATCGAGAAGAACAGCCCCGCCAGACCACCCACGATGGGGATCAGGCTCACCGGGATCGCCAGATCGCCCGCCGAGACGCTGTTGAGCGCGTGGATCGCCATGTACGAGCCCAGGCCCGAATACACCGCATGGCCGAAGCTGAGCATGCCGCCCTGCCCCAGCAGGATGTTGTAGGACAGGCAGGCGATGATGGCGATGCCCATCTGCGACAGCATGGTCACCGACAGGTTGCTGGTGAACAGCTTGGGCGACACCAGCAGCACGAGCGCAAACAGCGACCAGATGACCCAGCGGCCGACGTTCAGGGGTTTGAATTGGTAGTACTTCATGGCGTTCAGGTCTCCCGGGTCCCCAGCAGGCCCTTGGGCCGGAAGATGAGGATGAGCACCAGGAACAGGTAGGGCAGGATGGGCGCCACCTGCGACAACGTCAGTCGCAGCACGGAGTTGTTCTGCAGGCCTTCGGAGAGCTGCACACCCAGTTGCTGCGCGACGCTCACGAACGAATGGTCCATGCCGACCGCGAAGGTCTGGATCACCCCGATCAGCAGCGAAGCCAGGAAGGCGCCGGGCAGCGAGCCCATGCCCCCCACCACCACCACGACGAAGATCACCGAACCGACGGTGGCCGCCATGGCCGGTTCCGTCACGAACGTGCTGCCGCCGATCACCCCCGCCAGGCCGGCCAGCGCCGTCCCCACGCCGAACACCAGCATGAACACACGCGGCACGTTGTGGCCCAGCGCCTCCACCATCTCCGGGTGCGAGAGTGCCGCCTGGATCACCAGGCCGATGCGCGTGCGCGTCAGCAGCAGCCACAGCGCCACCAGCATCAGCACGGCCACCGCCATCATGAAGGCGCGCGTGGCCGGGAACGGCGAGCACAGTGCCCCTTCCACGCTGCACGCATCGCGTGCGGCCCCCCACACCAACTGGATCGAATCGTTGGCGTGGTGGACCAGCGTGAACGCCGGTCCACGCAGCAGCTCGGGCGGCGGGAACTCCACCGCCGTGCGGCCCCAGATGAGCTGCACCAGTTCCAGGATGATGTAGGAAAGGCCGAAGGTCACCAGCAACTCGGGCACATGGCCGAACTTGTGGACCTTGCGCAGGCTCAGCCGCTCGAACAACGCCCCCAGCACCCCCACCGCGACAGGGGCCACCACCAGCGCCGGCCAGAAGCCCAGCGTCTGCGAGGCTGTGTAGCCGATGTACGCGCCCACCATGTAGAAACTGGCGTGGGCGAAGTTGAGCACACCCATCATGCTGAAGATGAGCGTCAACCCCGAGCTCAACATGAACAGCAGCAAGCCGTAGCTCACCCCGTTGAGCATGGAGATGATGAAGAACTCCATGAGCAAAGCCTTTCACGCGCCGGCATCGCCGGCAAAAAAGATGACACCGCTTATCAGACGGTGTCATCGGTATTCGGCGGCCGCCCAGCGGCCCCCTTGACAACGCCCCGACGATAACCCGGGGTCCCTGTCAAACCGCCTTCAGCCCGGACGCTTCATCTGGCAGCTGGTGGGCGTGCTGGACACGTAGGAAGGGAATTCCTTGACCGGTGCCAGCGTCATGCCGGTGTTCTCCGGGCTGTACGGGTACTTGGCATCGGCCTTCTGCCAGACGGTCAGGTACAGCGGCTGCTGCAGTTGGTGGTCGGTCTTGCGCATCTCGACCTCGCCGTTGTAGTTGTTGACCTTCAGGCCTTCCATGGCAGCGGCCACCTTCACCGGGTCGGTGGACTTGGCCTTGGCGATGGCGGCACTGAGCACGTTGAACGCCGAGGGCACGGCGCCGGTGAACATGTCGTCGTTGTACTTGGCCTTGAAGTCAGCCATCCACTGGCCCATCTGGCCACCCATGTTGTAGTGTGAGTAGGCCACCTGATAGACCTTGCCGGCTCCCCCGGTGCCAAGGGCGGTCGGCGTGCCGGTCACCCCCGTGTAGTAGGTGTAGAACTTGCCGTTGTAGCCCCCTTCGTTGGCGGCCTTGATCAGCAGCGCCAGGTCCGAGCCCCAGTTGCCCGTGATCACCGTGTCGGCGCCCGAGGCCTTGATCTTGGCGATGTAGGGTGCGAAATCACGCACCTGGGCCAGCGGGTGCAAGTCCTCGCCGACGATCTGCACGTCGGGCCGCTTGCGCGCCAGATTCTCCTTGGCGAACTTGGCCACCTGATGGCCGTGCGAATAGTTCTGATTGAGCAGATAGACCTTCTGCACATCCTTCTGGTCCTTCATGAAGGTCGTCATCGCTTCGAGCTTCATGGAGGTGTCGGCGTCGAAGCGGAAGTGCCAGTAGCTGCACTTGCTGTTGGTGAAGTCGGGATCGACAGCCGCATAGTTCAGAAACACCACCTCCTTGCCCGGATTGCGCTCGTTGTGCTTGTTGATGGCATCGATCAGAGCGCCAGCCACCGACGACCCGTTGCCCTGGGCCACGTAGCGGATGCCCTGGTCCAGCGCGGCCTTGAAGGCGTTGAGACTCTCGGCCGGACTCAGCTTGTTGTCGAACGCCACGATCTCGAACTTCACACCCGACGGGTTGCTGGCAGTGAACTTGTCGGCGAAGAACTGCCAGCTCTTCATCTGGTTCAGACCCAGCGGCCCCATCAGGCCCGTCTGCGGATCGATCAGCGCGATCTTGACCGTTTCGCCCTTCTGGGCGAAGGCGCTGGAGAGCGTGAGTGCGAGCGCGGCAACGGCGATGGACTTGTAGGCGAATTTCACGGGCTTGTCTCCTGCATCGAGGTTGAGTAAGGAAGCAGTCAGCGTACCGGGAGTCCGCGCAGACCTACTCAGGGATTGCCCCTAGCACCTATCGCGCAGGCGACTGCGCTCGCACATCCGTAGCACTATATGCGCGCCGTTTCAGCCGCGGAGCATGCGGCACGCCGTGCCGACACTGGCCTGCTCGGGCGCCAGATACGCCACCGGTGCAAAGGTGTAGTCCGTGCCTTCGGCCCCCACCGGATGGGCCGCATCGGTGTGCTGCCAGCGCGAGATGAACAGCCCGGTCTGCAACTGGTGATCCTGCGCCCGCATGCGCACCGGCCCGTTGAACCCTTCGAACACCAGGTTCTCCAGCCGCACCCCCACCCTCTCGACATCGGTGGACGCGGCATCGTGCATGGCCTGCAGCAGCATGCGCACACCGTCGTAGGCCGCATGCACCACCAGGTCCTCGCCATAACGCCGCCGGAACTCCGCCGCCAGGGGCCTCATGGGACCGGGCAGGTTGGTGTGCCCGGTGGCCACCTGGTACACCGGCAAGCGCTCGCCGCCTGCGGCCAGCGCGGCGGGTGTGCCGTTGAGTGAGGGGTAGTAGCCGAACAGCGGAATGCAGGCCCCGCGCTGGTGCAGGGCCTTGACCAGGCCCAGCATGTCGACACCCCAGTTGCCGGTCGCCAGCGCCTGGGCCCCCGAGGCCAAGCAGCGGTCCACATAGGGACCGAAATCCTGCCGGGCAAACGGCGGATGCAGCTCGTCGCCGACCACCTCGACATAGGCCGACTGGTGCGCCATCTCGGTGCGGAACCAGCGCGAGAACTGCTGGCCGTGCGCGTAATTCTGGTTGATGAGATAGATGCGCCGCCATTCGGTATGCCCGGCGATGAAGCGGGTCATCGCGCGCATCTTCATCGCGGTGTCGGCATCGACCCGGAAGTGCCAGGGGGTGCACCGTTCGCTGGTCAGGGCCGGGTCCATCGCGGCGTAGTTGATCAGCAGCACCTGTTGCCGGGGAAAGCGCCCGTTGTGCCGGACGATGGCCTCCGACAGGGCCGCCGAGACGCCCGATCCATTGCCCTGCACGATGTAGCGGAAGCCGTGGTCGATGGCGGCCTTCAGGGCGTTCAGGCTCTCCTGCGGCGAGGCCTTGTTGTCGAAACCCGCCACCCGCAGTTGCAGCCCCGCGGGATGGGCGTTGCCGCCCAGTTTTTCGGCCAGAAACTGCCAGCTTCGCAGGCTGTTGCGGCCGATGTCACCAGCGGGCCCCGACAGGGGATCGATGAACGCCAGCCGGACTTCCCGGCGGGCCTGGGCCCTTACCCCCGGCGCCACGCCGCCGAGCCCCGCGATGCCGGCCGCCGGCAGGCCCGATGCCAGCCAGGCCAGCAACCGCCTGCGGCTCAGCGGTGCCGGCAGTGGCATGGTGTCAGAGCCCCGGCAGGCGGTAGTCGGCCAGTTGCTGCCGCAGCGTCATCTTCTGCATCTTGCCGGTTGCGCCCAACGGAATCGCGTCGACGAAGACCACGTCGTCCGGGATCTGCCACTTGGCAATCTTGCCGTCGTAGAAGTGCAGCAACTCCTCGCGCGTGACTTCGGCACCCGGCTTCTTCACCACCACCACGATGGGCCGCTCGTCCCACTTGGGGTGCTTCATGCCGATGCAGGCGGCCATGGCCACGCCCGGGTGCGCCATGGCGATGTTTTCCACGTCGATGGAGCTGATCCATTCGCCGCCGGACTTGATCACGTCCTTGCTGCGGTCGGTGATCTGCATGAAGCCGTCGGCGTCGATGGTGGCCACGTCGCCGGTGGGGAACCAGCCGCGGCCGGCCGCGTCGTACTGTAGCGGATCACCGCCCTCGCCCTTGAAGTAGCTGGCGATGATCCAGGGGCCGCGCACCAGCAGGTCGCCGTAGGCCTTGCCGTCCCAGGGCAGTTCCTCGCCAGCGTCGTTGACGATCTTCATGTCGACACCGTAGACGCTGCGGCCCTGCTTGAGGCGCACCTTCAGTTGCTCTTCGGACGGCAGGGCCAGTTGCGCGTTCTTGAGCGTGCAGACTGTGCCCAGCGGCGACATCTCGGTCATGCCCCAGGCGTGCAGCACCTCGACGCCGTACTGGTCGTTGAAGGCCGAGATCATGGCCGGCGGGCAGGCCGAGCCACCGATCACGGTGCGCTTGAGCGTGCTGAACTTCAGGCCGTTGCCCTGCACGTGGCCGAGCAGCATCTGCCACACGGTGGGCACGCCGGCGGCCATGGACACCTGCTCGCCTTCAATGAGTTCGTACACCGACTTGCCGTCCAGCGCCGGGCCCGGGAACACCAGCTTGCTGCCCACGGCCGCCGCCGAATACGGCAGGCCCCAGGCGTTGACGTGGAACATCGGCACCACCGGCAGGATGGCGTCGCGTGCCGAGCAGCCCAGCGCGTCGGGCAGCGCCGCACCGTAGGCGTGCAGCAGCGTGGAGCGGTGCGAGTACACGGCGCCCTTGGGGTTGCCCGTGGTGCCGCTGGTGTAGCACAGGCTGGAGGCACAGTTTTCGTCGAACTCCGGCCAGGTGTAGGTGTCCGGCTGGGCATCGACCCAGGCCTCGTAGCTCTGCAGACCGGGGATGCCGCTGCCTTCGGGCAGCTTGTCGGCGTCGCACAGCGCGATCCAGTGCTTGACCCCCGGGCACTTGCTCCAGATGGCCTGCACCAGCGGCAGGAAGCTCATGTCGAAACACAGGGCGCGGTCGTCGGCGTGGTTGACGATCCAGGCCAGCTGTTCGGGATGCAGGCGCGGGTTGATGGTGTGCAGCACACGGCCCGAGCCGCTGACACCGAAATACAGCTCCAGGTGGCGGTAGCCGTTCCAGGCCAGCGTGCCGACGCGCTCGCCAAAGCCCAGGTGCAGGGCGTCGAGCGCGTTGGCGATCTGGCGCGCACGCCGGGCCACACCGCCCCAGGTGGTGCGGTGGATGTCACCCTCCACCCGGCGGGACACGATTTCCGTGGTGTGGTGATGGCGATCCGCGTGAACGATCAGGCTCGAAATCAACAACGGCTGGCTTTGCATCTGTCCCAGCATGGGAGCATCTCCTGTGATCTATGAAAAAAGGTGGAAACCGAAAAACGAACGGTCGTTCGCAGAACACCCCACATCATGCCCGATTCGGCCCCGGCTTCCCAGCCGGGGCTCCCCCTATATCCCCGCGGCCACCGCGCCCGGATCACCGGAGAGACAATGCACCGAAGCCACCGGCCGCGGCCGGCGCCCCTTTTCCAGGAGCCCCCATGAGCGACTACCCCATCCAGAAAACCGATGCCGAATGGCAGGCCGTCCTGGCCGAAAAAGGTGCCGAGCCGTCGGCCTTCGCGGTCACCCGCCACGCACACACCGAACGCCCGTTCACGGGCAAGTACGAAGCCGTCTGGGCCGACGGCAGCTACCACTGCATCTGCTGCGGCAACCACCTGTTCGATGCCGGCACCAAGTTCGACGCCGGCTGCGGCTGGCCCAGCTTCTGGAAGGCCGTCCCGGGCGCCATCACCGAGATCGTCGACCGCAGCCACGGCATGGTGCGCACCGAGACCGTGTGCAGCCAGTGCGGCGCCCACCTGGGCCACGTGTTCGAAGACGGCCCCACACCCACCGGCCTGCGCTACTGCATGAACTCGGCAGCGCTGGAGCACCTGCCGGAATGAGCGGCGACGCCGGCCAGCCGCATTCAATAAGGCAGCCCCAGAAAATGGTGCTGGCCGTCGGTGCCGCGGTTGTCGATGCGACTGAGCACGTCGGCCCCGATCAACGCCGGATCGGGCGGCAGCAGACCACACTGCCGCAAGGCCCCGCGCACGTGGATGCGCTGGCCCAGGAACTGCAGCACCACGCGGGCACAGGCCGGCTCGCGACGGTCGGCGGCTGACACCCCGATCTTCAGCCCCGTGAGGCTGTTCACGCGGCTCTTGTAGGTCGGGTACAGGATGGTCTCCGTCACCTCGTTGCTGGTGAGCGATTCGTAGTCAATCAGGATGATGCGTTCGTTCAGCAGCAGCGCCACCCCCAGGTAACGGCAGCGAAAGCCGCTGGCCGGCTGCCCCAGGTGGCTCAGCCGCTCCATGCGGCGGTAGCAGACGTCATCGCCCTGCCGGTACAGCACGAACAGGCTGCGCAGCACGTACCCGGGGAAGGCCATCGAGTGGTAGTACTCGAAGTAGTAGCCCAGGTATTTGTCGAGGCTGCCGCGCGAACGCCGCCGCAGCCCTTCCAGGTGGCGGGCCAGCGGATCGTCCGCCTCGGTCGGCCGGGCGGGCCGCGCCGGACGCAGGCTCAGCAGTTGGGCGAAGCGGCTGTGGGGCAGCAGCATTTCGTGCGACTCCAGCCCGAAAAAGTCGCCGATGCGCAGCAGGGTGTGCGCCGACGGTCTGGCCGCGCCGCTCAGGTACTTGTTGAACTGGGCGCGGTTCAGGTCGAGCCGCCGGCACACCTGCGCGATGGAGGGGTGAAAGCTGCACGCCAGCCGCAGATTGCGGCAGAAGTCGTCGGGGGTGTGGTGGTCGCGAGAACCGGTCTGCATGGCGCTGCTCCCGTGGCCGTGCCACAGCTCTGGGGGACACCCGGGCCGCCATCCGGGCGGCCATGGCGCTACTTGGCGCCAGCTTAGCACCAGTCAGCGCCATTGCTGCGCGGGCAGCGCAATTGCGTCCGCAGAACGGACGCCTTAAATTGCGCCGTCCCCCCCCCCCCGAAACCCGCCTTTTTTTCCCCGGAGCCGCCGCGCATGTCCCTTGCCCCCCGTCCCGCTCGCAGCCGCATCGGCATCATCACCGGCTCCGGCCCCGAGGCCGGTGTGGACCTCTGGAACAAGATCCTGCGCGCCAACCGCCAGTTGCTGGGCGAGGCCTACCGGGGCGACCTCGACGCGCCCGAGGTGGTGATCTTCTCGGTCCCCTCCCTGGGACTGTCCATGGAGCTGGCCACCCACGATGCCGAGGTCTGGGCCGCGATGCGGCGCACCGCCACGGCGCTGGCCGCCCATGTGGACCACTACGGCATTGCCTGCAACACGCTCAACCACTATGCCGAGGCGCTGGCCGGCCTGAACCTGCCCGCGCAACTGGTGTCCATGGCCGACGTGGCCCGCGACTACCTGGTCGAACAGCGCCTGTCGCGGGTGGCCTTGCTGGGCGCCCGGCCGGTGATGGACCTGGGCCCCTGGTCGGCCTACCGGCACCTGCCGCGCACCGCGCAGATCGAGGTGCCGGCCGACCTGGACGCGCTGCACCGGATCATCTACGACGTGAAGCACCGGGGCGGCGACGCCCCCGACATCGTCGAACGCTTCGGCCGGCTGCTCGACGGCCTGGCCGCCGACACCGCGCTGCTGGCCTGTACCGAACTGCCCCTGATCCCTTTCCACAGCGAGCGCCTGCGCACCATCGACGTGACCGACCTGCTGGCGCTGGCGCTGGCCCGCCGCTCCCTGACACCGCCGCCCGGCGGGATGCAGCCATGAGCGCGCGCCGCATCGGGCTGCTCTACACCGGCGGCACGCTGGGCATGGTGCGCTCGGCCGCCGGGTACGTGCCGGATCGTGGGCTGCAGCAGGCCCTGGCCCGGCACCTGCCCGCCACCGGCACGGGCGGGCTGCCGCACTGGACGCTGATCGAAACCGAGCGCCTGATCGACAGCGCCGAAGCCCTGCCCGCCGACTGGCTGGCCATCGCCCAGACCCTCGCCAAGCACTACGACGCTTTCGACGGCTTCGTCGTCATCCACGGCACCGACACGATGGCCTACACCGCGTCCGCGCTGTCGTTCGCGCTGCGGGGCCTGCGCAAGCCCGTCATCCTCACCGGGGCGCAGATCCCGCTGGGCGAAGCCCGCAGCGACGCGCGCAACCACCTGATCGGCGCGCTGCAACTGGCGGCCGACCACCCCCTGCCGGAAGTGATGCTGTTCTTCCATGGCCGTCTGATGCGGGGCAACCGGGCCACCAAGGTCGCGAGCGACGAACTGGACGCCTTCGACTCGCCGCACTACGCCCCGCTGGCGCGCGCCGGCATCGCCCTCGAAACCGGCCCGGGCCAGGCCCTGCCCCTGCCCGATGCCGAAGCGTTCCAGCTCGTGCCGCCAGCGCGCGCCGACGTCGCCGTCCTGCGCCTGTGGCCCGGCCTGCAGGTGGAACGGCTGCGCCGCTTCCTGGCACCGCCCCTGGGCGGCCTGGTGCTGCAGTCCTACGGCGCCGGCAACGGCCCCGTCTCCCTGCCCGGGTTTCTGGAGCTGCTGGCACAGGCCAGCGCCGGGGGCACCGTCATCGTCAACGTCAGCCAGTGTGTGCGCGGTCGCATAAGCGCGGCCTACGCCACCGGCACGGCCTGGGCCCAGGCCGGCGTGATCGGCGGACTGGACCTCACCCTGGAAGCGGCGGTGACCAAGCTGCACCACCTGCTGGCGCTGGGGTTCGATCCCGACCGGATCCGCCAGCAACTCCCCCTCCCCTGGTGCGGTGAATGCACGCCCACGGCCACCCCGGCCTGAAGCCCCCGTCGCACCCGCCGGCCCTGGCGGGCGGGCACCCCGGTTTTTCAACGAAGTAGGAGAAGTGCCATGGAAGTCGTCACCAAACTGTTCACCCTGCTGGAGGACCTGACCTGGGGGTGGTCGCTGATCCCCATTCTGGTCATCTTCGGGGTGTTCATGACCCTCATGAGCGGGTTCGTCCAGTTCCGGTTCTTCGACCGCATGTTCCGCGTGCTGTGGCCCCGCAACGAGACCGCCGACCCCAACCAGATCAGCGCCCGGCAGGCGCTGATGATTTCGGTCGGCGGCCGGGTCGGGGGCGGCAACATCGCCGGCGTCGCCGTGGCCATCACGCTGGGCGGCCCGGGCGCGGTGTTCTGGATGTGGGCGATCGCCCTGGTCGGCATGGCCACCAGCCTGATCGAATGCACGCTGGCCCAGATCTACAAACGGCGCACGCCCGACGGCGCCTTCCGGGGCGGCCCCGCCACCTACATCCGGCACGGCCTGGGTGAGTCCTACCGCTGGCTGGCCGTCGTCTATGTGATCTGCCTGATCGGCTCGTTCGCCTTCGGCTTCAACGCCTTCCAGGGCAACACCATTGCCGGCGCCGTCAACGACAGCCTCGGCATCGACCGCCTGGTCACGGGCTGCGTGCTGGCCATCATCACCGGCTTCATCATCTACGGCGGCATCCACCGCATTGCCAAGGCGGCCGACGTGATCGTGCCCGTGATGGCGCTGAGCTACATCGGCGTGGCCCTGCTGATCATCGCCATGAACCTCGGCGAGCTGCCCCGGGTGCTGGGATCGATCTTTGCCAACGCCTTCGGGTTCGAGGAAGCGGTCAGCGGCGGCGTCGGTGCGGCCGTGGCCCAGGGCCTGCGCCGTGGCCTGTTCTCCAACGAGGCCGGCCTGGGTTCGGCGCCCAACGTGGCCGCCACGGCCGACGTCTACCACCCCATCAGCCAGGGCATCACGCAATCGCTGTCGGTGTTCATCGACACCCTCCTGGTCTGCTCGGCCACGGCCTTCGTCATCCTGCTGGGCGACGTGTACGTGCCCGGGGCCGAAGGTGTCAGCGGCGTGGTCCTGACCCAGCAGTCGCTGGTGCACCACCTGGGCAGCTGGGCCCAGTACTACCTGACCTTCGCCGTCTTCCTGTTTGCGTTCAGCTCGATCATGTACAACTACTACCTCGGCGAAACGGCCCTGGTCGAGTTCGTCAACCGCCCCGCGGCCATCCACGTGCTGCGCGTGCTGGTGATCGGCGTCGTGCTGCTGGGTGCCAGCGCACCGGGCGCGACCTCGGTGTTCTTCTTTTCCGATCCGCTGATGGGCCTGCTCGCCCTGGTGAACCTCGTCGTGATCCTGATGCTGTTCCCGGTGGCGATCCGGGTCCTCAACGACTACCGGGCCCAGTTGAAGGCCGGCAACGAGCGCCCCGTGTTCGACGCCGCCCGCTTTCCCGAGCTGGACCTGGACAAGACCGCCTGGGACCCCGAACGCAACCGCCCGCGCCAGACCTCCCACTGACCCCGCACCAGCCTTGCACCCCCAAGCCCTGCCCATCCGGCAGGGCTTTTTTTGCGCTCAGAAGGTCGCCTGCAGCGGCTCCTCGTCCCGCACGGCGGGGCCGGTCTGGGCCAGCGCCATCCAGACGTGGAACGGCAGACGCTCCAGCGCGCGCCGGGGCGCCTCGCGCGCCACGGTCAGCGCCCCGTCGCGGGCGTACATGACCCCGCACTCGGCCGGGACCTCCTCGGGTTCGGCGATGCGCCGGCCGCGCGCGTCGTGGCCCAGCACATACCAGCAGGTGCCCGCGAGCGCGAGATACGCCGCCCGCTTGGCCGGCTTCTTCAGATCGCCCAGCAAATCGGCGCGGCTGACCTTGATCTCGTGCACCACGGGTTCGAGGTAGGCCTCGACCGAGGTACGGCGGACCGAAAACACATCGGGGCAGGCCATGCACCAGCCGTGCGCCGGTTCGGTGGCCGATGGCGGCTGGCCGGCCTCGAACGCGGGCAACTGCCCGGCCCAGGCCGGCGCGGGTTCGGCCACCACCGGGGCCTGCGCTTCACCGTCCAGCAGCGCGCGCGGCAAGGGCACCCGCAGCATCAGCCCGCGCCAGGCCAGCCGGCCCGCGCGGCTCATGGCCTGCGCCACCTGCTCGACCAGGGTTTCGTGTGGCGAACGCGCCGCCTTGTTGCCGGCAAACACCTGCGCCAGCAGTTGGATGCCGGCATCGGTCACGCGCAGGGTCTCGTGTCCCTGGTCCGAACAGCGCCGCTCCAGCAGGCCGGCCGCCAGCAGCTCGACCTCCAGCATGTCGGCGCAGGGCCAGCCCGCGGAGCGGTAAATCTCGCGCAGGCGGCGGTGGTGCTGGCGGGTCAGAACGGGGGCGACGAACTCCATGGACTGACTATATATCCAGTACCATCCGGGCCACAAGCCGAGAGCCGCCTTGACCGCCACCGCCCCTTCCCTGGTCCCGGAACCCGATGCCGATGCCCCGCTCGGCGCGGTGGCCGTGCGGGCCCTGTGCGAATTCGCTGCCCGCAGCGGCGACCTGGACCTGCGCTTTTCCCCGTCGCCCACCGGCGCCGAAGGCATTGCCGGCCACAGCACGGTCACGGCCCGCCGGGGCGAGGGCTACCAGCGCGAAGTGCCCCTGGCCAGCCACTGGCAGGGGCTGCGCGTACAGGGCCGCGCCGACGGCTGGGACCCGGCGGCGCGGCGGCTCGAAGAGATCAAGACCCACCGGGGCGACGCCCACCTCATCGGCCCGGCGGTGCAGGCCCTGCATTGGGCGCAGGCGCGGGTCTACGGCTGGATGCTGTGCGAACAACTGGGGCTGGCGCAGATCACGCTGGCGCTGATCTACTTCAACATCGACACCGGGGTGGAAACCCCGCTCGTGCAGACCCACGATGCCGCCGCGCTGCAGGCCCACTTTGCCGATCTGTGCCAGCGCTACAGCGGCTGGGCCCGGCAGGAGCAGGCACACCGGCGCGCGCGCGACGCCTGGCTGCAGACCCTGCCCTTTGCCTTCGCCCGCTTCCGGGCCGGCCAGCGCGACCTGGCCGCGGCCGTCTACCGCTGTCACAAGGCCGGCCAGCCGCTGATGGCGCAGGCGCCCACCGGCATCGGCAAGACCGTCGCCACCCTGTTCGGCGCCTTGCGCGCGATGCCGGCCGGCGCGCACGACAAGCTGTTCTACCTGACCGCACGCACCACCGGGCGCCAGCTCGCGCTCGACGCGCTGGCGCACCTGTCGGCGGGCGCCGGACCGGCCGCCGCGCCGCTGCGCGTGATCGAGCGCGTGGCACGCGACAAGGCCTGCGAACACCCCGACAAGGCCTGCCACGGCGACGCCTGCCCGCTGGCCCGCGGCTTCTACGACCGCCTGCCCGCAGCGCGCGAAGCCGCCGTGCGCGTGCCGCACCTGGACCAGGCCGCGCTGCGCGAGACCGCGCTGGCGCACCAGATCTGCCCCTACCACCTGGGGCAGGAAATGCTGCCCGCGGCCGACGTGGCGGTCGGCGACTACAACCACTTCTTCGACCTGGGCGCGCACTGGCACGGGCTGGCGGTGGCGCAGGGCTGGCGCGTGGCCCTGCTGATCGACGAGGCGCACAACCTGATCGAGCGCGCCCGCGGCATGTACAGCGCCGCGCTTGAGCCCGCCGATTTCCAGCTCCTGCGCCCGCTCGCGCCACCAGCCCTGCACAAGGCCTTCGAGCGCCTGCACCGGCCCTGGAACGCCCTGGCCCGGCAGCTTGCGGGCGCCCACACGGTGCTGCCCGGCCTGCCGGCCGACTTCATGGCCGCGCTGCAGGCCCTGTGCGGCGAGATCGCCGACCACCTGGCCACGCACCCGGCCGACGGCCTGGGCGACAGCCCGCTGCAGCGCTGGTACTTCGACGCGCTGCAGTTCCTGCGCGTGAGCGAGACCTTTGGCGACCACGCCCTGTGCGACCTCACCCCCAGCCTGCGGCCGCGCCCGCCGCGCACCCGGGTCGCGCAACCGGTGCTCAGCCTGCGCTGCCTGGTGCCGGCGCCGCTGCTGGCCAGCCGCTGGGAAGCCGCGCCCGCCGCGACGCTGTTTTCGGCCACGCTCTCGCCCATGGACTACGTGGCCGACATGCTGGGCCTGCCGGCCACCACCCGCCGCCTCGACGTGCCGGCCCCGTTCGCGCCCGATCAGCTCGCGGTGCGCGTGGCGCCAGCCATCTCGACCCGCTGGTCGCACCGCCAGGCCTCGCTCACGCCCATCGCCGAGGTTCTCGCCCGCCAGTACCGCGAGGCACCCGGCAACTACCTGGCCTTCTTCAGCAGCTTCGACTATCTGGAACAGGCGCTCGACCGCCTGCGCCAGCGCCACCCGGACGTGCCCACCTGGGCCCAGACCCGCGGCATGAGCGAACCCGACCGCAACGCCTTCATCGCCCGCTTCCAGCCCGACGGCCAGGGCATCGGCTTTGCCGTGCTGGGCGGGGCCTTCGGCGAAGGCATCGACCTGCCCGGCCAGCGCCTGATCGGCGCCTTCGTGGCGACACTGGGGCTGCCGCAGGTCGGCCCCGTCAACGAGCAGTTGCGCCAGCGCCTGCAGGCCCGCTTTGGCCGCGGCCACGACTACACCTACCTGTTCCCCGGCCTGCAGAAGGTGGTGCAGGCGGCCGGCCGCGTGATCCGGACCGAACACGACCACGGCACCGTCTGGCTGCTCGACGACCGCTACACCCGGGCCGAGGTGCGGCGCCTGCTGCCCGCATGGTGGCCACCGGCCGTGACCGAATGCCCCCCGTCGGTATGATCGCCGGCACCGCTTCCGCCCTGCCCCGCTGAACCCATGGCCGCCCAGATCCTGCTGCTCGAAGACGAGCAGGCCATCGCCGACACCCTGCTCTACGTGCTGCGCAGCGAAGGCTTCGGCGTCACGCACGTGCGCCTGGTCCAGGAAGCGCTGGCCGCGTTCCGGCAGCAGCCGCCCGACCTGGCCCTGCTCGACGTAGGCCTGCCCGACGGCAACAGCTTCGACCTGTGCCGCGAGATCCGGCGCCACAGCGAACTGCCCATCGTCTTCCTCACGGCGCGCTCGGAAGAGATCGACCGCGTGCTCGGGCTGGAGCTGGGCGCCGACGACTACGTGACCAAGCCCTTCTCGCCGCGCGAAGTCTGTGCCCGCATCCGCGCCATCCTGCGGCGCACGCGCCGGCCGGCCCCCGATGCCCCGCCGGCCCGGCCGCCCGAACCCGTGCCACCGCCGCCGCCACCCGCCGGCACGCTGGTGCTCGACGAAGCGGCGCAGCGCGTGCACTGCCGCGGCGAACCGCTGGCCCTCACCCGCTACGAATACCTGCTGCTGGCCACGCTCATGCGCCGGCCGCTGCGCATCTTCACGCGCGCCGAACTGATGGACCTGGTCTGGGCCGACGCGCCCGACACCTCCGAGCGCACCATCGATGCGCACATCAAGCTGCTGCGCGCCAAGCTGCGCGAACGCGGGCTGGAGAGCGAGCTGATCCAGACCCACCGCCACATGGGCTACGCGATCCGCCTGCCGGACTGAACGGCCCACCATGCGCATCGGACTGCGGCTGCTGCTGGCCTTCTTCCTGGTGCTGGGCCTGTCGGCCGTGGTGGTGCTGCGCGTCTTCACCGAAGAGATCAAGCCCGGCACGCGCCTGGCCATGGAAGACAGCCTGGTCGACACCGCCCAGGCGCTGGCGCAACTGGCCGCGCCCGACCTGAAGGCCGGCCGCATCGGCGACGGCGCCTTCGCCGACGCGATGACGGCGCTGGCCAGCGCCCGCCCGCAGGCCCGCATCCACGGCTTCGACAAGGACCGGGTCGACCTGCGGATCACGGTCACCGACGCGCAGGGCATCGTGCGCTTCGACTCGCAGGGCCTGACCGTCGGGCAGGACCATTCGCGCTGGAACGACGTCTACCGCACGCTGCGCGGCGAATACGGCGCCCGCTCCAGCCCGGCCAGCGCCGACCGGCCCAACGACACCGTGATGCACGTGGCCGCGCCCGTGCGCGATGGCGATCGCATCATCGGCGCGCTCGCGGTCTCGCGCCCCAACCAGTCGCTGGAGCCCTACATCCGGCGCAGCCAGGACCGCGTGCTGCGCTGGTCGTGGGGCGTGCTCGGCCTGACCCTGGTCATGGGCCTGCTGGTGAGCTGGTGGCTGGCCAGTTCGCTGTCGCGGCTGCGCGGCTACGCGCTGGCGGTGTCGCGCGGCGAGCGCGTGCCGCTGCCGCGCCTGGGCCGGCTCAGCGGCAACACCGAATTCACCGACCTGGCCAGCGCGCTCGAACGCATGCACCTGAAGCTGGAAGACCGGGCCTATGTCGAACACTACGTGCACACGCTGACGCACGAACTCAAGAGCCCGCTGGCCGCCATCCGCGGTGCGGCCGAGCTGCTGCAGGAGCCGCTGCCCGACGCGGAACGCCAGCGCTTCGCCCACCACATCGAGACCCAGACCGGCCGGCTGCAGCAGCTCATCGAACGCCTGCTGACACTGGCCGAGGTCGAGCACATGCGGCAGCTGACCGACGTGGAAGAGGTCGACCTGACCGCCCTCACCCACGACGCGCTGCACGCGCTCGAACCCCGCCTGCGCACCAAGCGGCTGCGGGTCGACGGCGGGCCGTGGGCCGCCGCCCCGCTGCGCGGCAACCGCTTCCTGCTGGCGCAGGCACTGCGCAACCTGCTGGACAACGCCATCGACTTCGCGCCCGAAGACAGTGCGCTGACCCTCGGCATCGCCCGCGACGGCGCACACTGGGTCTGGACGCTCGCCGACAGCGGGCCGGGCATTCCCGACTACGCGCTGGCGCGGGTTTTCGACCGCTTCTACTCGCTGCCGCGCGGCGCCGGCCAGGAACGCAGCTCCGGGCTCGGCCTGTGCCTCGTGCACGAGGTCTGCCAGTTGCACGGCGGCGAGGTGAGCCTGGGCAACCGGCAGCCGCCGCCGGGCTGCCTGGTGCGCTGGCGCCTGCCGCTGCGGCCGCCGGCCGGGCGCTGATTTCACCCCCGCTTCACACGCCTTCGCCCCGGTTTCACACGGCCTCCGCGACGGCTTCGGCGGCGCTTTCCAGAATGGACGCATCCCCTCACAGGAGCTTCCATGAACCGATTTCCCCTTCTGAGCAAACTGCTCGCCATCGGCCTGCTGACGGCGCTGCTGGCGACCGCGCTGGCCACGGTCAGCGGCCTCGTCGACGAGCGCCGGCAGACCCGCCAGGCGGCGGTCGAACAGATCGCCCGCGCGCATGCCGGCGAACAGACGCTGTCCGGCCCGGTGCTGGCCATTCCCTACACCGAAACCTACCCGGTGCGCGTGGACACACCGGGCCTGCCCGGCCAGCCACACACCGAGATGAAAACGCGCGAAGCCGTCGCGATCCAGTTCCCGCAGACCTGGGCGGTGGATGCCAGCCTCGACACCGAGGTGCGCCAGCGCGGCATCTTCCCGGTCACGGTCTACACCAGCGAACAGCAGGCACGCGGTCGCTTCGTCGTCCAGCCCGTGCGGCCGCGCGTCAGCGAGGGCCAGGTCACGCTCGGGCAGCCGCGCCTGCTGCTGGGCACCAGCGACCTGCGCGGCCTGCGCAGCGCCCCGCGTCTGCGGGTCAACGGCCAGGACCTGACCGTGACACCGTCCCCCGCCGACAGCCCGGCCGCCCTGCCGCTGACCGGCCTGCTGCCGGCGGCAGCGGCCACACCCGACACGGTGCTGCAGGTGCAGCTCGACCTGCACCTGGCCGGCACCGGTCGCATCGCCTGGATGCCGCTGGCCCACGAAAACACCGTGCACCTGCGCTCGCCCTGGCCGCACCCCAGCTTCGACGGCGACCTGCTGCCCAGCCAGCGCCAGGTGGGCGAAGGCGGTTTCGAGGCCACCTGGCGCATCCCCTCGCTGTCGACGCGGGCACAGCAGCAGTTCCTCACCCACCAGCGCGAGCCGGCCGGCGCGGTCGAAGCCTTCGGGGTCTCGCTGTCGGACCCGGTCGACCCCTACCGCCTGGCCGACCGCGCCACCAAATACGGCCTGCTGTTCGTGCTGCTGACCTTCGCCGCCTTCTTCGTGCTGGAGATGGTCAAGCGCTGGCGCATCCACCCCATGCAGTACCTGATGGTGGGCTCGGCCATGGTGCTGTTCTTCCTGCTGCTGCTTTCGCTTTCGGAACACATGCCCTTTGCCCTGGCCTACCTGGCCGCCAGCGGCGCCTGCATCACCCTGCTCGGCCACTACCTGCGCCACGTGCTGGGCGGCTGGCACGCCGGCCTCGGGCTCGCAGGCATGCTGGTCGCGCTGTACGGCGTGCTCTACGGCATCCTGGTGTCGGAAGACAACGCGCTCATGATGGGTTCGCTGCTGCTGTTCGGTGTGCTCGCCGCCATCATGGTCGCCACGCGCCGGCTCGACTGGTACAGCGTGATGGGCACAGACGCCCGGCCCGCCGCCACCGCCCACCACCCCGGGTGAACGCCGTGCACACCACCACCCCCGACCTGGCTCCGCGCAGCCCACGCCAGGCGCGGCAGCATCGGCAACGGTTGATGGGCGCGCTGGAACGCGCCTGGCGCATGCAGCGGGGTGGCGCGCCGGCGGGGCTTGATAATCCCTGGCCCATGAGCCTGACACCGCCCGCCCCGATCTCCGACGCCCCCCCGCCCGGCGACCTCGCGCTGCAGGGCGAACCCGGCCACCTGATCCGCCGCGCCCACCAGATGGCCGTTTCGGTATTCCACGACACCCACGGCCGGCAGGTCACCCCGGTGCAGTACGCCATCCTGCGCACACTGCAGGAAGCGCCCGGCATCGACCAGGTGACGCTGGCCGACAAGGTGGCGCTGGACACCTCCACCACCGCCGACATCGCCACCCGGCTCGAAGGCAAGGGCTGGATCGTGCGCGAGCTGCTGCCGCGGCGCCAGCGCGCCCTGCACCTGACACCCGAAGGCGAAGCGGTGCTGGCCGCCATGCTGCCGCGCGTGGCGCCGATGTACCAGCAGCTGCTGCAGCCGCTGACGCCGGCCGAACAGGCCGAGTTCCTGCGCCTGCTGCGCAAGTTCGTGCACCTCGGCGGCACGCCCCCGGCGGATCAGGGTTAACCCCCGTCTTCTTCCCCCCGGAGGGCCTTTTCAGGCGCCTTCCGGGGTTTTAGAATGCCTTCATTCAGCATACTGAATGAAGATCGATACCCCGGTCATCGACACACAAACCCCACGGAGACGCGCATGTTCCCCCTCAACACCTGGTACGTGGCCTGCACGGCCGACGACATCACCGACAAGCCCCTGGGCCGCACCATCTGCAACCAGGCCATCGTGTTCTACCGCCCGCAGCCGGGCCAGGTCGCGGCCGTGGAAGACTTCTGCCCGCACCGCGGCGCGCCGCTGTCGCTGGGCAAGGTCTGCGACGGCAAACTGGTGTGCGGCTACCACGGGCTGGAAATGGGCTGCGACGGCAAGACTGTTTCCATGCCGGGCCAGCGCGTGGGCGGTTTCCCGGCCATCCGCAGCTTCCCGGTGGTGGAGCGCTACGGCTTCATCTGGGTCTGGCCCGGCGACAAGGCGCTGGCCGACCCGGCCAAGGTGCCGCACCTGGAATGGCACGACCACCCCGAATGGGCGTACGGCGGCGGGCTCTACCACGTCAAGGCCGACTACCGGCTCATGATCGATAACCTGATGGACCTCACGCACGAAACCTACGTGCACTCATCCAGCATCGGCCAGAAGGAAATCGACGAAACCCCGTGCAAGACCACGGTGGACGGTGACACCGTGATCACCAGCCGCTTCATGGAGAACATCAGCGCACCGCCCTTCTGGCAGGCCGCCCTGCGCGCCAACGGCCTGGCCGACGACGTGCCGGTCGATCGCTGGCAGGTCTGCCGCTTCTCGCCGCCCAGCCACATCATGATCGAGGTTGGCGTGGCCCACGCCGGCCACGGCGGCTACGAAGCCCCGCCCGAGCACAAGGTCTACAGCGTGGTGGTGGACTTCATCACGCCCGAGACCGACACCAGCATGTGGTACTTCTGGGGCATGGCGCGCAAGTTCAACCCGGGTGATGCCGCGCTGACCGCGCAGATCCGCGAAGGCCAGGGCAAGATCTTCTCGGAAGACTTGGAGATGCTGGAGCGCCAGCAGCGCAACCTGAGCGCCTTCCCCGAACGCAAACTGCTCAAGCTCAACATCGACGCTGGCGGCGTGCAGTCGCGCAAGATCATCGACCGCATCCTCGCCGAAGAGCAGGCGGCACCGGCAGCGGCCTGACGCCAAAGCACCGGCGGCCGCAAGAAGCCGCCGCCCCATTCACGCCGGCGTGGCGGCGGCAGACGCCGTCAGCGCGTCAGCCCGGCGTACAGCACCGGCAACTTCTCCGGCAGCCGTTCCACCTTGTCCACCACCAGGTAATTGCGCGCGCCGAAGATGCGGCTGACGTAGGGGTCGGCGCGCGGGTCCAGGCTCATGCAGTAGGTCATCACGCCGTTCCGGCCGGCCTCTTCCACCGCCTTCCTGGTGTCGTGGCGCAGGTACTGCGGGTCGCGCACATCCACGTCGGCGGGTTCGCCGTCGGTGATGACCAGCAGCAGCTTCTTGCTGCTGCGCTGCGCCTTCAACGCAATGGTGGCGTGGCGGATGGCTGCCCCCATTCGGGTGGACAGCTGCCCCTCCATGCCGGCCAGCCTGGCCTTGGCCAGGTCGTCGTAGGGCTGATCGAAGTCCTTGAAGCGCCAGTAGTTCACGTCGTGCCGGCCATCCGAGCAGAAGCCGTGGATGGCGAAGGGGTCGCCCACTTTCTGGATGGCATCGGCCAGCAGCGCGCAGGCCGAGCGCGTGAGATCGAGCACGGTGTGGTCCTGGCCCGCCACCTTGTCGTTGGTGGACTGGGACAAGTCCAGCAGCACCAGCACGGAAATGTCGCGGATCTTGCGCACGCTGCGCATCATGATGCGCGGGTCGGGCTGGCGGCCCATGCGCATCTCGGTCAGCGAAGCCAGCGCGGCATTCAGGTCGATCTCGTCGCCGTCTTCGAGCTTGCGGATGCGCTGCACGCCCTGCGGCTGCATGGCGTCGAGGATGAACTTCATGCGCCCGATCAGGCGCCGGTGTTCGGTCAGGATGCCGTCAATCAACGTCGCATCACCCGCCTTGGGCCGGCGCTCCTGCACCGTGGCCCAAGCCGGGCGTTCGAGCTGGATCATGTGGTCCCACTCGCCATAGTGCACCGGCGGCAGCACCGGCTCGCGGCCTTCGCTTTCATTGAAGGACACGCCCAGGTCCTCGTAGGGAAAGAGCTCGGTGCCCAGCACCCAGATTTCCTGCGCGTCGTCGCCCGCCGTCTCCACGTCGAGTTCGTTGACGAACGCCATCAGGTTGACCTGCTTGCGCACGGGCTGCGGCGGCTCGTAGCCGGCGGCGATGGAACGCTCGAAGTCGAAGCCCTCGAAGGCCCAGAAGTAGCGGTTGTCGTCGCGGTAGGCCGCGGTCTGCAGGTCGGTGCGCGGCTGGAAGGCCGGGCCCTGCGTCAGCTCGCGGTAGCTGTGCGCCAGGTGCACGCCGATGTCCCAGGACACGGTGTTGTCGTGCGGGTCGACCTGGATGCGCGGCAGCGCCTCGGCCAGCAGCGCGCGGCCCTGGGCGATCCAGGGGTGCGCGTCTTCATACGCCGGATCGATCAGCGCCCGTGCCAGGCGGTTCAGCCAGTCACCCGCGGTGGCCGCCTGCGCGGCGGTCGCGGTGTGCAGGTTCGCCCACAACGGGCGCAGACCGGGAAAGCGCGCCAGCGTCAGCGCTTCGATGCGCGCGTCTTCCACCAGACCGATCACCGCCATCTGCCAGGGGCTCAGCGACTCGGCCGAGATCGGCTGCCGCGTGAACACCACGTGCGCGGCCGCGTGCGCGGCGGCGGCCCGGTAGAGCTCGGTGGCGCCGACCGTGCCGGCGTTGCCGTCGACCGCGTCGACCGCGTCGGGCAAGTGGATGAAGTGGTCCTCGATGAAGGGTCGGTAGCCCTCGCGCGTTTCAAAGTCGCCCGCGGTGGGCCGCATGAAGAAGTCGCGTCCCCAGAGGGCGCGCAAATACATGTTGATGCGCCGCTGCACGTCCACCAGCAGCGTGCCCTTGCGCTCCTTCTGCAGCATCGCCAGCGACTCCTTGGACTGCAGGCCGAAGTAGGCAACCTGCTCTTCGTAGTGGGTGCGGTGCGCCTGCGCGCCCCAGGTGGCCCAGCGCCGCAGTCCGCCGAGCGTGAGCTGGCCGAACAGCGCGTCGAGCTGGCCCAGCATGGGTCGCAGACCACGCGGCGCCTGCGCCACCAGGGTGTTGAGGAACTGCAGGTACTGCAGGAACAACGCGCCATCGGCCAGGCGCCGTGCCGCAGTGGGCGCGGTGGCCAGCACCAGCTCGATCACCGAACCCGAGGTCTTGGACGCGAACATGAGCGCGCTGGTGGCGAGCTCGCCGACCACGTCTTCGCCCACTTCTTTGGCCACCTGCGGCGCAGAGGCTATCCAGGCATTGACGAGTTCGTCACCCCGGCCCAGGCCGCGCAGTGCGGCCGCACCTTTCACGTAGTTGTCCAGCCCGCGGGCCGAGAACACCTTGGTGGCGTCGGACCAGTTGTGCTCCAGCAGCTCGCGCGAGGCATCGCCAAGCTGTTCAACCCACTCGGTGTGATCGTGAAGATGAACGCTCATATCAGACAAGTCCTCGTGAGAAGCTACAAACCACCGCGCTCCAACCCCAAAGCCCAGAACGCCGCGGAACCGGCTTTGCCGGGCCGCCAGCGTTGCCCCCTGGGGGGTGACGCCGAAGGCGGCGCAGGGGGGGTCAAAAAAACGTGGCGACCGCGGCGTCGAGCGCGTCGCGCATGTCCGGGTCGTCCGTGATCGGGCGCACCAGGGCCACGCGGCAGGCGGCCTGCGCAGCCACGCCCTGTGCGATCAGGCTGCCCGCGTAAATCAGCATGCGGGTGGAAATGCCTTCGTCGAGACCGTGGCCCTTGAGGTTGCGGGCGCGCTCGGCAATACCCACCAGTTTGTCGGCCACGTCGGTTCCGACTCCGGTTTCGTGTGCCACGATCTCGGCCTCGATGGCGTGTTCGGGGTAGTTGAAGTCCAGCGCACCGAAGCGCTGCTTGGTGGACTGCTTGAGGTCTTTCATCAGGCTCTGGTAGCCCGGGTTGTAGGAGATGACGATCTGGAAGTCCGGGTGGGCCTTGATCAGCTCACCCTTTTTCTCCAGCGGCAGCACGCGGCGGTTGTCGGTCAGCGGGTGGATGACGACCGTGGTGTCCTGGCGCGCCTCGACCACTTCATCGAGGTAGCAGATGGCGCCGTGGCGCGCGGCAGTGGCCAGCGGGCCGTCCTGCCAGCGGGTGCCGTGGGCGTCGAGCAGGAAGCGGCCGACCAGATCAGAAGCGGTCATGTCTTCGTTGCAGGCCACGGTGATCAGTGGCTTGCTGAGCTTCCAGGCCATGTACTCGACGAAGCGGGTCTTGCCGCATCCGGTGGGGCCTTTGAGCATCATGGGCATGCGCACCGAGTACGCGGCCTCGAACAGCTCGACCTCGTCGGCGACGGGGCGGTAGTAGGGTTGCTGTGCGACGCGGTAGGCGTCCAATGTTTCGCTCATGGGTATCTCCGCTATTTCCAGGCTGGGCATGTGCTCTTTGGCGGTGCACCGCGCAAGCCGGGGCAACCGGCTCCGTTCGTGTCCCCCGCCGGCCTGCGGCCGGCTCCTCCTTTACCTCACTGCGCCGGTCACCCCGACTCGCGCTCGCGGGCGCTCAAAGAAGAAACGCCATCGAGCGTCCAGAGCGCGCGCCTTGTTCGAGAGATGCCGTGGAACTGGCTTTGCCAGGCCACAGGCATCGCCCCCTGGGAGGTAACGCCGCAGGCAGCGCGGGGGGCAACAGTCAAACAGTTTTTCCGCGGTAGATGACCATGCTCGCGCCTTGCGACTGCGAGAAGTTGTCGTAGCCGATCAGGCGCACATGGTTGTCCGGGTTGGCCTTGCGGCAGGCCTCGCACTCGGCCAGCACCTTGTCCACGTCGGTCTCGCCGAACATGGGCAGCTTCCACATGTACCAGTACGAGTCCATCAGGTACTGCGGTTCGGTGTGCTCGATGGCGGGGTTCAGCCCCTTCTTGACCAGGTACTCGACCTGCTTGCGGATCTCGTCGGTGGACATGGCCGGCAGGTAGGAGAAGGTCTCGAACTTGCGGCTGGCGGGGTCGGAAAGGCGGCTGTGGTAGTCCTGCATGCTCATGGTGTTTGTCCTTTGAAGAAGAGACCTTGTGGCGTGGATCCCGGATCGGGTCCGGTATGGCGGTCTGTGGGTTCGTGGATCCCGGAGCGGGCTTTGCCCGTCCGGGATGACCTGGGGCCTGGGCCCCAGGTCACTTGTGGGCGAGGTCGAGCTTGTCCACCGTGTCGAACTCGAACTTGATCTCTTTCCAGGTTTCCATGGCGATCTTGAGTTCGGGCGAGTGCTTGGCGGCTTCGGTCAGCACGGCCTTGCCCTCCTTCTCGACGGCCACGCCTTCGTTGCGGGCCTTGACGCAGGCCTCCAGCGCCACGCGGTTGGCCGCCGCACCGGCGGCGTTGCCCCAGGGGTGGCCCAGCGTGCCGCCGCCGAACTGCAGCACCGAGTCGTCACCGAAGATGTTGACCAGCGCCGGCATGTGCCAGACGTGGATGCCGCCCGAAGCCACGGGCATCACGCCCGGCATGGAGCCCCAGTCCTGGTCAAAGAAGATGCCGCGGCTGCGGTCTTCCTTGATGAAGCTGTCGCGCATGATGTCAATCCAGCCCAGGGTCGAGGCGCGGTCGCCTTCGAGCTTGCCGACCACGGTGCCCGAGTGCAGGTGGTCTCCGCCAGACAGGCGCAACACCTTGGTCAGCACGCGGAAGTGAATGCCGTGGTGCGGGTTGCGGTCGAGCACGGCGTGCATGGCGCGGTGGATGTGCAGCAGCATGCCGTTGTCGCGGCACCAGTTGGCCAGACCCGTGTTGGCGCACAGGCCGCCGGTCAGGTAGTCGTGCATGATGATCGGCGCGCCCAGTTCCTTGGCGTATTCGGCGCGCTTGTACATCTCTTCGGGCGTGGGCGCGGTCACGTTCAGGTAGTGGCCCTTGCGCTCGCCGGTCTCGCGCTGGGCCTTCTCGATGGCTTCCTGCACGAAGTCGAACCGCTGGCGCCAGCGCATGAAGGGCTGGCTGTTGACGTTCTCGTCGTCCTTGGTGAAGTCCAGGCCACCCCGCAGGCACTCGTAAACCGCGCGGCCGTAGTTCTTGCCCGACAGACCCAGCTTGGGCTTGATGGTGCAGCCCAGCAGTGGGCGGCCGTACTTGTTCATGATGTCGCGCTCGACCTGGATGCCATGGGGCGGGCCGCCGCAGGTCTTCACGTAGGCGATCGGGAAGCGCACGTCTTCCAGGCGCAGGGCGCGCAGGGCCTTGAAGCCGAACACGTTGCCCACCAGCGAGGTCAGCACGTTGACCACCGAGCCCTCTTCGAACAGGTCGATCGGGTAGGCCACGAAGGCGTAGAAGCAGGTGTCGTCACCGGGCACGTCCTCGATCTTGTAGGCGCGGCCCTTGTAGTAGTCCAGGTCGGTCAGCAGGTCGGTCCAGACCGTGGTCCAGGTGCCGGTGGACGACTCGGCCGCCACGGCCGCAGCGACTTCCTCGCGGTCGACACCGGGCTGCGGCGTGATCTTGAACACCGCGAGGATGTCGGTGTCTTTGGGGGTGTAGTGGGGTTCCCAGTACGTGCTGCGGTATTCCTTGACGCCCGCGTTGTAGGTTTTGGTGGCCATGCGTTGTGCTCCTTGGGGGTTGAATGGAGCGCATTGTTTGGCTGCCGATAAATAAATAAAAGTAAAATGTTTTTAATGTTACGTTAGACAAAAATCTAACATTAGAGACGCCTATGAACCTTCGGCACGCCACCCTGCACCAGTTGCGCATCTTCCTGGCCGTCGCGCGCCACAACAGCTTCGCCCGCGCCGCCGAAGACCTGCATCTCTCGCCGCCTACGCTCTCGTTGCAGGTCAAGCAACTGTCCGAAACCGTGGGCCAACCCTTGTTCGAGCAACTGGGCAAACGCATCTACCTCACGGCGGCCGGGCGCACGCTGGCCGACGCCTGCCAGGACATCGAACGCCGGCTGGAGCAACTGGGCGAGGACCTGGCCGCCTTGCAGGGCGTGGAGAAAGGCAGCCTGCGGCTGGCCATCCTGACCACCGTGAAATACACCGTGCCCAAGCTCCTGGGCGGCTTTTGCGCCGCCCATCCGGGCATCGACGTGGCGATGGTGGTCGGCAACCGTGAGAACCTGCTGCAGCGCCTGGCGGCGAATCAGGACGACCTCTACATCATGGGCCAGCCGCCTGAGCAGCTCGATCTGGTCTGCGAGGATTTCGCCGACAACCCGTTGGTGCTGGTGGCACCGCCCGGCCACCCGCTGGTGGGCATGGCGGCGGTGCCGCCGGGCCGCCTGGCCAGCGAGCCCTTCATCCTGCGCGAACCCGGCTCGGGCACGCGACTGACCACCGAACGCTTCTTCGCCACCCAGGGTGTGGCGCTGAAGAACCGGCTCGAAGTCGGCAGCAACGAGGCCATCAAACAGACCGTGGCGGGCGGGCTCGGCCTGGCCGTGCTGTCGGCACACACCGTGGTCTCGGAGCTGGCCCTGGGCGAACTGGTGCAGTTGGACGTGCAGGGCTTTCCCCTGATTCGCCGTTGGCACCTGGTCTACCCGCGCGGCAAGCGGCTCTCGGCAGCGGCCGTGGCCTTCCGGGAATGGCTGTTCACGCACCACCAGCCGGCCGCGCTGCCCGAGCCGGGTGCGCGGGCCCGCCGCGCCCAGGCACGCCCCACCCAGCGCCCATAATTCCGCCATGGCCACCTACCTGATCGGCGACGTGCAGGGTTGCGACGATGCGCTCGGCCGCCTGCTCGAACGCATCGATTTCTCCCCCAGCCGCGACACCCTGTACCTGCTCGGAGACCTCGTCAACCGCGGTCCCGATTCGCTCGCCGTGCTGCAGCGCCTGATGGCGCTCGAAGGCAGCGCGCACTGCCTGCTGGGCAACCACGACCTGCACCTGCTCGCTGTGGCGCACGGGGTGCGCAAACCCCACCGCAGCGACACGCTCGACGCCATCCTGCACGCCCCGGACCGCCCGCGCCTGCTGGACTGGCTGCGCCACCGGCCCCTGGCCCTGCAGCACCAGGGCTGGCTGATGGTGCACGCCGGCGTGCTGCCCGCCTGGGATGCGGCGCAGACCCTGTCGCTGGCGCGCGAGGTGGAAGCTGCCCTCCAGAGTGCCGACTGGGGCGTGCTGATGCACAACATGTACGGCAACCAGCCCGACCACTGGGACGACCGCCTGCGCGGCTTCGACCGGCTGCGCGTGATCGTCAACGCACTCACCCGGCTGCGGTTGTGCACGCCCTCGGGCGTGATGGAGTTCGCCACCAAAGACAGCGCCGACGCCGCCCCGCCGGGCTTCCTGCCCTGGTTCGCGGTACCCGGCCGGCGCACCGACGGTCAGCCGGTGGCGTTCGGTCATTGGTCCACGCTGGGTGACACCGGCCGTCCCGATGCCCTGGCTCTGGACACGGGCTGTGTGTGGGGCGGCTGCCTGACAGCCGCCCGGCTGGGTGCGGTGGCGGGAACGGTTGAGCGCATCAGCGTGCGCTGCCCGCAGGCACAGAAACCGGGTTGATGGACCGGCCCGCCCGCAGCGGGCCGAAGACAGCGCGCGTCAGCCTTCGGTGGGCGGCGTGCTCTTGAACAGCGCCGGCACCTTTTTGCGGGTCTTGATGTTCGGCGACAGGCGGCTGGCCGGCTTGGGGCTGGCGGCCTCCCAGTCGGGCTTGGCATCGCCCGCCGGGCTCGGTTCGTACGGGCGGTCGAACAGCGGATCGGCCGGCACCCGCGGTGCGCGCGGCTGGCGCCGCTCTTCGGCACTGCCCCTGGCGGTGCGGCTTTCGCGCGCGGCGCGGATGTCGCGCTGATCGCGATCCCCTTCACCCCCACCTTCGCGCCAGGCGCGCTGGCCGTCGTTGAAGCGGCCTGTGGGTTTGCGATCGGCCTCCAGCTCCACCGCTTCGAGCTCGAACTTCTTGCCGATCAGCTTCTCGATATCGGCCATCAGGCGCGTGTCCTTGCCGCTCACGAACGACACTGCCAGCCCCGAGGCGCCCGCGCGGCCCGTGCGACCGATGCGGTGCACGTAGTCTTCGGCGTTGAACGGGATGTCGAAGTTGAACACCGCCGGCACGTCCTTGATGTCCAGGCCCCGCGCGGCCACGTCGGTGCAGACCAGCAGGTCGACCTGGCCCTGCTTGAAGGCGTCCAGCGCCTTCAGGCGCTCGTCCTGGCTCTTGTCACCGTGCAGCGCCGTGGTCTTGAGGCCGTCGCGCTCCAGCGAGCGCGCCAGCCGGGCGCAGCCGAGCTTGCTGTTGACGAACACGAAGGCCTGCGTCACGCCACGCTCGCGCACGATCTGGCGCAGCACGGCGCGCTTGTCGTCGTCGTCAACGCGGTAGAAATGCTGCTCCACCGTGGAAGCGGTGGCGTTGGAGCGGGCCACTTCGATGGTGATCGGGTCCTGCAGGTAGCTGCTGGCCAGGCGCTTGATTTCGGGCGAAAACGTCGCCGAGAACAGCAGCGTGGTGCGGTTCTTGGGCAGGTAGGACAGGATGCGCTGCAGGTCGGGCAGGAAGCCGATGTCCAGCATGCGGTCGGCCTCGTCGAGCACCACGTACTCGACCTGGTTGAGCACGCAGTTCTTGGCCTCGATGTGGTCCAGCAGCCGGCCCGGCGTGGCCACCAGCACCTCGACACCTTTTTTCAGCTCGGCCGTCTGCGGCTTCATATCCATGCCGCCGAACACCACGGTGCTGCGCAACTGGGTGTACTTTGCGTATTGCTTGACCTGGTCGGCCACCTGGTCGGCCAGCTCGCGCGTGGGCAGCAGCACCAGCGCGCGCACCGGGTGGCGGGCCGGCGAAGTCGAGGCGTTCTCGTGCTTGAGCATGCGCTGCAGCAGCGGCAGCGAGAAGGCGGCCGTCTTGCCGGTGCCGGTCTGGGCCGCGCCCATCACGTCACGCCCTTGCAGCACGACCGGGATGGCCTGCGCCTGGATGGGCGTCATGCTCTCGTAACCCATCTCCGCGATGGCGCGAGCGAGGTTGGGTGAGAGCTGGAGTTCGGAAAAAGATTGGGACATGGCAATACCGGGTGAACCCGTTATTGTCTCACTTCAGGTCTTTTTCGCCCAGAAAGGCCCAGGGGAAGGCACACCACCACCGCGCACCAGCACGATCCCGGCCCCGCCCAGCGCGCGGCAACCGGTCAAAGCGCCCGGGTGTTGAAGGTGTCGCAGGCCTGCACGCTGCCGCTTTCCAGCCCCTTGCGGAACCAGCGCTGGCGCTGCTCGCTCGTGCCGTGGGTGAAGCTGTCGGGCACCACCATGCCCTGGCTCTTGCGCTGCAGCGCGTCGTCGCCGATGGCGGCCGCGGCATTGAGCGCTTCTTCCACGTCGCCCGGCTCCAGCACGCCCTTGCTCTGGTGGTTGTGGCTCGCCCAGATCCCGGCGAAGCAGTCGGCCTGCAGTTCCAGCCGCACCGACAGGGCGTTGTACTCGCGCTCGCTGACCCGGCGGCGCATCTGCTCCATCTGATCGGTGACGCCCATGAGGTTCTGCACGTGGTGCCCCACCTCGTGCGCGATCACATAGGCCTGGGCAAAGTCGCCCGGCGCACCCAACTGGCTGCGCAAGGTGTCGTAGAAGCTCAGGTCGATGTAGACCTTCTGGTCGCCCGGGCAGTAAAACGGCCCCATGGCCGCCTGGCCCGTGCCACAGGCCGTGGGCGTGGCCCCCCGGAACAGCACCAGGCGCGGCTTCTGGTACTGGGAGCCGGCTTTCTGGAAGATGCTCCCCCAGGCGTCCTCGGTGCCCCCGAGCACCGCCGCCACGAACTGCCCCATCTGGTCAGCGGGCTGCCCTGTGCTGCCCGCCGGTGCCGTCGCCACCTGCTCCTGCGATGAAGGCAGCCCACCGCCGCCCAGCGCGCCCAGGATGGTCAACGGGTTGATGCCGAAAATCCAGCCCGCGACCAGCGCGATCACGATGGTGCCCAACCCAAGCCCCCGGCCACCCACGCGGCGGCCGCCAGCGCCCGAAAAGCCCCCGGACGAAGCCCGGCGGTCCTCGATCTGGTCGGACTGGCGGTTGTTTTCCCATTTCATGACGTGCTCTCCTCTCAGCCCTGACCCAGGGCACCACCGGACGGTTTACGTGCCCGGATTATGGGGATGTCCAGGCTTTTGCGCCGGATCGGTGGCACACGCCCCGACCCGCGAGCGTGTCAAGTTGCCAGTGTTGTGGCGCACTTGCACACCCCTGACGCCAGCGGCGCTGGCCACCAACGGCCGCTCAGGAGGTCTGCCCCGCCGAAGCGCCCGGCCGTTGTGCCAGGCGCTGGCGCAATTCGTCCAGCGAAATTTCCACCAAACGGTCGCGGAACAGGCGCTGCAAAGCATCGGCCTGCAGGCCATGCTCGGCCACCGCGTCGACACCCACCGGCACCTCGCCATCCGGGCTGTCCACCAGTTCGTGCAGGTGGCGGAAGAAGTCGTTGATCTGCTGTTGCTGGTAGCTGGCCAGGCGCTGGTCATCGATGTAGGGCCGGTCGTTGCGGCGCGCCCAGCGGTTCCACGAAGCGTAGTAGTCGGCCACGGTGAACAGCGTGGTCGGGAAATCGATGTAGAACGGCTCGGCGGCCTCGCCCCATCCGGCCAGCACGATGACACGGCGGCGCAGCGGTTTGTGCCCGAAACGCGCCACGGCCGCGACCTCCTCTGTGCGGGCATTCAGATCCGGCTGCAGTTGCGGCCAGACCTCGTCCTCCAGCATGCGAAGGTCTTCCACCGAAGCTGGCTTCACCACATGCAACCGGCTGCCCTTGGCTTCCATCACCAGCAGCGCGCCGACCAGGAAATTTTTGAAGTAGCCATAGGCCAGCGCGCGGCCAATGGTGTAGTGGTCGCTGCCGTCCAACTGTCCCAGCAACTGCTGGCGCTTGATCGCGATGCCCACAAACAGCGCCACCAGCAGGGCCAGCAGGGTGAGGAACGGGTCACTGGTCAGTGCCTGCTCGGCCTGGACCACTTTGGCGTGCGCCCCCAGCCACTGGCTCACAGGCTGCCCCAGTGCGGCCGCCGCAGTGCCCAGCACCGCCAGTGCCGCGAGCAAAGCCGTGACCACCCTGGTCGGCCACTGGTAGTCGCGCACCAGCTCCACGAACGCCCGCGCGGTCTGACGCCAGGGCGCCAGGCTGGCCAACGGGCGGGCCCGCGAGGTGGTCATGGCAGCGGTGCCGAAACGCTCAGGTCTTGGGCAGCGTCACGCCCACTTGGCCCTGGTACTTGCCGCCGCGGTCCTTGTAGCTGGTCTCGCAGACCTCGTCGCTTTCGAAGAACAGCACCTGCGCGCAGCCTTCGCCCGCGTAGATCTTGGCCGGCAACGGCGTGGTGTTGGAAAACTCCAGCGTCACGTAGCCTTCCCATTCGGGTTCGAAGGGGGTGACGTTGACGATGATCCCGCAACGGGCATAGGTGCTTTTGCCCAGGCAGACGGTCAGCACATTGCGCGGAATCCGGAAATATTCCACCGTGCGCGCCAACGCAAAGCTGTTGGGCGGAATGATGCAGACATCGGCGTTGATGTCGACGAAGCTCTTTTCGTCGAAGTTCTTCGGGTCCACCACGGTGCTGTGGATGTTGGTGAACACCTTGAATTCGGGTGCGCAGCGGATGTCGTAGCCATAGCTGCTGGTGCCATAGCTCACGATTTTGTGGCCATCGGCCGCGTACCGGACCTGGCCCGGCTCGAACGGCTCGATCATGCCGTGCTGTTCGGCCATGCGCCGGATCCATTTGTCACTCTTGATGCTCATGAAGCGTTTCTCCTGCCGCGATTGTAGGCAGCCAGGCACGCGATCTGCTTGCGCTATCAAAAAGGGAGAATAATGGCCCCGGTACCGCGGGCTGCCGTTCAGGGCCGCGGGAAGGCCTGCCACCCGAGTCTGCCTGTCCGACATCATGAAGACCGCTCTGCTCCGCCTCACCCTGGGCCTCCTGGCCGGCTTGGCCGCGTGGCCTGTCCTGGCCGAGGTCGACCCCAGTCAGGGCCCCAAAGACCCTTGCCGTGCCGAGGTGTCCCGCTTTGAACAGGTCATCGGGTTTGTCCGCCAGAGCCAGGGCAACCAGGCCGCTGCCGCGCTCAAGGAAAGCCTGTTGCCGGCCAAAGTCGAGAACGATATCCTGATGCGCGAAGGCTATTGCGGGCTGGCGCGCTACCTGCGGGAAAAGAAGCTGACGCGCTGAACACGGCTCTGGCGCTTCAGGACCGGGACCCGCTCACTTGTCCCGGACGATGCGGGACCACTGCGCCAAGTCGCGCTTGATGAGATCGTCCATGGCCTTTGGCGTCGAGGCCTGCGGCGTCATGCCCAGCGTCAGCAGCCGCTGGACCACATCGGTCTGCGTCAGGGCGTCGGACACGTCAGCATGAAGCTTGTCTACCAGCGCATCCGGCGTTTTGGCGGGCACGACCACCGCGTACCAGGTTGAAAAATCAAAGTCCTTGAAACCGGCTTCCACCAGGGTCGGCACTTCGGGCGCCAGCTTGGAGCGGGTCTTGGTCGTCACCGCGAGGATCCGCCCGCGCCCTTGCCGTTGGGTCGGCAACAGGCTGGGCAGGTCGGCGATCACCATGTCGATCTGCCCTCCGGCAAGATCCATGAGTGCCGGCTGAGCCCCTTTGTACGGAATGTAGGTCACATCGAGACCGGTCTGCCTCACCAGTTGGGCACCGATCAGGGGCCCCAGCGTGCCCGCCGACCCGTAGGTGAGCGGCTTCTTGCGGGAAAGCTGGACGAGCTCCTCGACCGTTTTCACGGGGGAACCGTTACCCAGCATGACGGCAAAGGGATTGCCCGCCACAAAGCTCACCCCGCGGAAAGCGGTCGCGGCATCGTAGGGCAGCCTCTCCACGGTGGCGGGGGCCAGGGCGAGGTTGCCCATGGTGGCCAGGTACAGGGTGTGGCCATCGGGTGCGGCCTTGGCCACTGCGTCGCTGGCGATGACCCCGTCGGCCCCGGTCTTGTTCTCGACGATGACGGCTGTGCCCCACTTCTTGGCCAGCGCATCCCCCAGAGCCCGGGCAACGATGTCCGGGGCCGCCCCCGGCGTGAATGAAACGATGATCCGTACGGTTTTGCTGGGGAAGTCCGTCGCCTGGGCGGCCATGGCGGCCGTCATGCACAGCGCGGCGATCAGATGATGCCGGCAGCGGCGTGTGAAAGTGACAAGGTTCATGCGGGTCTCCTCTTGGGTGGAATGCGTGGATTCAGGGCATGGCGACGGGGATCACCGGCAGCAGGACACTGCTGTCGAACTGGCCACCGGTGTGCAGGGTGATGACACCGTTGAAATCCGGGTGGCTCCGGTCGTCCGGGTCGTCGTGCCGGAACGGTCCGCAACCCTTTGACGGGTAGCGGTGGCGGGCATTGCGCTGCGGGTCCACAGGCCCCGAATACACGTAGTCACGCCCCCGGACCTGGAACTCCAACCGGTAGCCCGCCGGCACGACAATGCTGGTGGGCCAGATTTCGATCTCGAGCGCCACGACCTCCCCCGGCGTCAGGGGTTCGACCCGGTCATGCCGATGGACGGGCCGCTCGGGCCGGCTGAGCACGGGATCAAGCCCGCGGTGTGATGCGCGCAGCCACCCCTGGGCCAGGGGCGTGTAGGCATCCATGGCGCCGCGGAAAGCCACCTCGCTGCCATCCGGATCCCGCATCGTCAACACCACGAAGATGTCCGCATCCCTGGTGCTGCTGCTGATATGCAGCCTCGCCGACAACGGCCCGGTGATTTCGGTGCGCTGGGCCAAGGGCGCCGATACGAAGGTCAGGCCGTCACCCTCCGGCGAAAACCGCAGGGCGCCCGCCCCGCGTGGCTGATCGGGTGCAAAGCGGGTATCCGAGGCGTCCAGGTACCAGCGCATCCACTGGGTGCGGGCCAGCGGCCATTCGTTCTCGGCGCGCAGCTCGAAGCGGTCCACATGGCGGACCTGGAGTTGCACCCGAGGCTGCCGTGCCCACCCGGACGGGTCACCCTTCAGGTAGCAGTCGAAAAAGCGCTTCTGCAGGTCCATGCCATACCGCGTGTAGAAATGGGTCCAGTGCTCCAGGCCATGGACCTCCAGGTACTTGTGAGCCGACGCCGAACGCGTGAAACCTTCCAGATTGCCCCGCAGGTGCAGCCCCTGCCCGCCCCAGTTGGCGCTGGAGAGCAAGGGCACCTCGACCCGGTCGAAGTCCGTGATGACCGGCCGGTAGTAGTCGTCCAGCAACGGGTGCGCCTTGACCTCGGCACGCTTGTCCACACGCTGCGCCGCCAGCTCGGCCTCACTCAGGGTGACGTCGCCACCACAGGGTTCACCGGTCACCGGGTGGCGGCGCGAGCGCTCGCCCTGCCCGTACTGCATGGCTTCCTGGCGGGGCAGCCAGGAATCGAGGAAGGTGCAGCGAATGCCACCGTGGTGATACAGCTCGCGATAGCAGTCGGACGCCCCCTCCCAGGGAATGATGGCCTTGAGATACCGGGGCTGGGCCGCGGCGGCCAGCCACTGGTTGGCGGCGTAGTAGGAAATGCCCAGCAGGCCCACGCTGCCATTGCACCAGTCCTGCGAACCCGCCCATTCGATGCAGGCGCAGTAGTCCTGGATCTCGCGCGCCGACCACAGGTCCTGCACACCCGGCGACCAGCCGGCCCCCCGCGAATCGACGCGAAGTACGGCATAGCCATGCGGCACCCACTGCTCGGGATCGGTCAGTTCCCAGCACTGGTACCGGTTGGTGCTGCCCTCGGCGATCTCGGGAAACTCTTCCAGCATGGCGTTCCACTGGGGCGCATACGCCTCCTGAAACGCCTGCCCCTTGGCGTAGCAGCCATAACTCATGATGACCGGCACCTGGGCCGCACCCACTGGACGGAAGAGGTCTGCGCGCAGCACGACCCCATCGTCCATTCGGATCGGCAGCTGCCAGGTGATCAGCATGCCGTCCCGCACTTCGGTGCGGGGATGCGAGTCGAGGATTTGGGTGGGCGAAGTCATTTTTAACGATAAAAATCAAATTAACGATAAATAGATTGTGTATCGTATCACCTTCGTTTTTGCGAAAAATATCGGGGTTTACGCTGGGGTGCGATCGCTTACCCAGGCCCGCCCCCCACCATCCAGCCACGTCCCTCCCCGACGACACCGTGACGGCCAACACCACCCCAAAAGGCCGCGGAACGGCCACCCGGGCCACCGTGATCGGCAACCGCATCAAGGCTGACATCCTTCAGGGCACCCTGCGCCCAGGCACCTGGTTGCGGCTGGAAGATCTCCGAACAGAGTTCGACGTCAGCTGGAGCCCGCTTCGGGAAAGCCTGTCCGCGCTGGTGGCTGAAGGGCTGGTCGTCAGCGATGGCAGCCGGGGCTACCACGTCGCCCCCATTTCCCGCCACGAACTGAGCGACGTGCTGGACATGCGCCTGCTGCTGGAACCCAAGGCGCTGCGCCGCGCCATCGAACTGGGCGACGACGTCTGGGAGCGGGAGTTGGTGGCCACGCACCACCAGTTGCGCAAACTGGAGTCGCAGCGATGGCTGCCCGATCAGTTGGGCGACTGGGAGCACTGGCATCGCCAGTTCCACACCGCACTGATCCAGGCCTGTGCGTCCCCTTTGCTGATGCAGTACTGCCTGAACCTGTACGACATCAGCGATCGCTACCGCCGACTGTTCCTGTCATTGCACCCCCGTGACCGGGACATCAACGGGGAACATCAGGCCATCGTGACCGCAGCCTTGAACCGGAACGCGGACGAGGCATCGCAACTCATGCAGACGCACGTCCGGCGCACCCTGGAAACGATCCTGGCCGCCATGCCCGCATAGCCAGAATGCGCTGCGCGCGCACCGGCGAAGGCCGTGGCGCCCTGGCTGTCAGCGCCCACCGATCACCGTGCGCGCCACCAGCCGATCGTCACCGAGCACGATCAGGGCAAACAGCAGTTCATCCAGGTTTTCGGCCTGGGCCGTCTTGCGCTCCAGCAGCGGCGTGGCCTTGGGGTTGAGCACCACGAAATCGGCCTCGCAACCGGGCTGCAGGTTGCCCACCACGCCCTCCAGGTCCAGCGCGCGCGCGGCACCGGCGGTGTGCTGCCACCACAGCTGCGCCGGGGTCAGGCTCAGGCCCGGCTTGGTGTGCCCTTCGCGCCCCACGTAGTAGGCGGCCAGCATGGTGTGGAACGGCGAGAAGCTGGTGCCCCCGCCCACATCGCTGGCCAGGCCGTAGCCCATGCCGGCCGCGTCGGCCGCCTGGTAGTCGAAAAAACCGCTGCCCAGGAACAGGTTGCTCGTGGGGCTGATCGCCGCCGCGGTGCCAGACTCGGCCATGAGCCGGCGATCGCCATCGTCCAGATGGATGCAGTGCGCGTAGACCGCCCGCCGGCGCAGCAGGCCAAAGTCATCGTAGACGCCCAGGTAGCTGCGCGAGGCGGGGAACAGCTCGGCCGCCCACTTCACCTCGTCGCGGTTTTCGGCCACGTGCGACTGGATCCACACATCGGTGTAGCGCGCGGCCAGTTCCCCGGCACCGTGCAGCTGGGCCGAGGTGCTGGTGGGCGCGAAACGCGGCGTGATGGCATAACCCAGGCGGTCCACCCCGTGCCAGCGGCGGATCAGGGCTTCGGTATCGATCAGGCTCTGCTCGGTGTCATCGCGCACGCCGTCCGGGCTGTGGCGGTCCTGCAGCACCTTGCCGGTGATGAAACGCAGCCCCCGCGCCTGGGCGGCTTCGAAAGCCGCATCGACCGAGGTCGGGTGGGAGGTGGCAAAGGTCAGTGCGGTGGTCACGCCATGGCGCGCCAGCTCGTCGAAGAAGAAGTCGGCCACGCCCCGGGCATAGGCCTTGTCGGCAAAGCGCGACTCGTGCGGGAACGTGTAGTGCTCCAGCCAGGGCAGCAGACCCGCAGCCGGCGCGCCGATCACGTCGGTCTGCGGGTAGTGCACGTGCAGATCGACGAAGCCCGGTGCGATGAGCAGGCCACGCAGGTCTTCGACCGCCACGCCCGGAAAGCGCCCAGCCAGGTCGGCGTGGGTGCCGGCAGCGCGCACCACCTGGCGCCCGTGGGCATCCGGGCCGATCACCAGCAGACCATCGGCATCGTAGAGCGGATGCTGGTGTTCATCGAAACGGAGCAGAGCGGCGCGGTAGGCTTTCATCCCCTCAAGGATAGCGGGACCACCGCCAGCGCGCATACCGGGTGCAGCATAGTCTCCATGCAGCCACCCGCGCCGGCCCCGGCGCCGAAGGTCGCCCCTAGCGGGTGATGCGGCCGATCACGCCGTCGGCGAGCCAGTTCATGCCCAGGATCGCCGCGTCGTCCAGCGACTGGCCCGCTGCAACGGCCATGCGGCCCTCGTTGTCCCGGACCCCGTGCGCACCGCCACCGAACACGGTCAGGCGCCCGCTGGCCAGATCGGCCTGCCGGGCTTCCACCTCGGCCTGCACCGCCTTGGGCACGCGGGAGCCGAAGCCTTCGACACGGATCATGCCTTCGCGCACGCCGCCCCATAGGCTGGTGCTGGCCCAGGTGCCGTCGATCACGGCACGCACGCGCCGGGTGTAGTAATCGCCCCAGCGGTGGGTGACCGCCACCACCTGGGCATCGGGCGCGACCTTGCGCATGTCGGAGTGGTAGGCCACGGCCAGCTTGCCACGCTCCTGCGCAGCCACCATCACCGCGTTGGAGCCGGTGTGGAAGGCCAGCACCTCGGCGCTCTGGTTGATCAGCGTCATCGCCGCCTCGCGTTCTCGCGCGGGGTTGAACCACTCGCCGAGGAACACCACCCGCACCGTGGCCTGCGGATTGACCGAGCGCATGCCGAGCAGAAACGCATTGATGCCCTGCACCACTTCGGGAATCGGGAAACCCGCCACGTAGCCGGCCTGCGTCGCCAGGCGCCCGGCCGCCACCCCGGCCAGGTAGCGGCCTTCGTAGTAGCGCGCGTTGGCCGTGGCCACGTTCGGGGTGGTCTTGTAGCCAGTGATGGACTCGAACTTCACCTGGGGAAATTCGCGCGCCACCTTGAGCGTCGGCTCCATGTAGCCGAAGCTGGGGGTGAAGATGATCTGGTGGCCCTGCTGGGCCAGGTCGCGGATCACGCGCTCGGCGTCGGGGCCTTCGGCGACGTTCTCCACATAGGTGGTCTGCACCTTGGTCCCCAGCGCGGCTTCGACGGCCTTGCGACCCTCGTCGTGCTGACGCACCCAGCCCGCCTCGGTGAGCGGCGCCACATAGACGAAAGCGGCCTTGACCGGAGCAGAAGGTGCGGTCTGGGCGCGGGTGGAGATCGGAGAAAACAAGGTGGCGACGGCCAGGCTGCTGACCGCCAGGGCACAGCCGGCCCGGGCCACGAGGTTTTTGTACATGGTGTTCCTCTACATGGCTTCCGAAAGACAAAAAAAGCGAGCCGGGGAAGCACCGGCTCGCTGGCGGTCATTGTAGCGCCGGGGGGCCGAACGCGCTCAGCCCGCCGCCACGCGGTCCACCGCAGCCAGAAAGGCGCTGCGCTGCGCCGGATCGATGAAGCTGGCCTCGAAGCTGTTTTTGGCCAGCGCCACCACGTCGGCCCGCGACAGCGACAAGGCCTCGGTGGTCTGCACATAGTTGGCGTTCAGGTAGCCACCGAAGTAGGCAGGATCGTCCGAATTGACGGTCACGCACAGGCCCGCGTCGAGCATGCGTTTGAGCGGGTGATCGCGCAGGTCGTCCACCACGCACAGCTTGAGGTTGGAGAGCGGGCACACGGTCAGCGGCAGGCGCGTGTGTGCCAGCTCGGCCATGAGCAGCGGGTCCTGCATCGCGGCCACGCCGTGATCGATGCGGTCGACCTTGAGCAGGTCGATGGCCTGCCACATGTATTCGGGCGGCCCCTCTTCGCCCGCGTGCGCCACCACCCGCAGCCCCAGGTCGCGGCAGCGCGCGAACACGCGCTGAAACTTTTCGGGCGGATGCCCGACCTCGCTCGAATCGAGGCCCACGCCGATGAAATGCTGTCGGTACGGCAGGGCCGCTTCCAGCGTGGCAAAGGCGTCGGCTTCGCTGAGGTGGCGCAGGAAACAGAGGATGAGCGCGGCGCTGATGCCCAGCTCCTGCTCCGCGCGCCGGCACGCGCCCGCGAGCCCCTCGATCACCGCCGCCATGGGCACACCGCGGGCGGTGTGGGTCTGCGGATCGAAGAACAGCTCGGCGTGCACCACGTGATCGGCCTGGGCGCGCAGGAAGTAGGCCCAGGCCATGTCGTGAAAGTCCTGCGCCGTGAGCAGCACGCTGGCACCCGCGTAGTAGATATCGAGAAAGCTCTGCAGGTCGGTGAAGGCATAGGCCGCACGCAGTGCCTCGACACTGGAGTACGCCAGCGCGACGCCGTTGCGCTGCGCCAGCGCAAAAATCAGCTCGGGCTCCAACGAGCCTTCGATGTGGATGTGCAGCTCGGCCTTGGGGATGGCGCGGGCGAGTTCGGTGGGGTTCATGTCACAGGTCTTTCTTGTCCAGGGGTACCGCAGAACCGGCTCTGCCGGGCCACAGGTGCCGTCCGCTCTCGAAGCGCCGCAGGCGCGCTACGGAGAGGGGAAGCCGCAAAGCGGCGCAGGGGAGCGTCAGGATACCCCCAGCGCAATGCCGGTGCGCGCCAGGTAGCGGCGGTAGGCGCTGGACATGCGGTCGGCCGGCCCGTGCACCTCGGCCATCCGGCCCGACAGGCCGATCGGCAGCGTCTTGGGCATCTGGGATTCGACGATGGGTTTGTCCTGCCCGAACACCGTGTCCTGAAACCGGCGCAACTCTTCGTCGTCCGAGAGATCGCCCAGCGTCGCCATGGCAAACCAGGCGGTGCAGGCCTCGGGGCCGTCGGGACGGATGAACAGGGCGATGGCGTTGCTCACCGGGTCGCCATCGGCCGCGTCCTTGCGCAGGATCGCGGCAAACGGGTGGGGCACGCTGTAGCGGTAGGCGATCCAGGCGCCGTCCTGTGCGCCCGCATAGGCACGCGGCTGCCAGGCCTTGCATTCGCGCGCCAGCACGCCGTCCACGCCCTCCTCGACCCGCCCCGTGTCCACCTGCGCATGGCTGCGCGCACCCAGCCAGCCTTCGTGCACAAAACCGAAATGGCTCAGATCGAGAAAGTTTTCCACCAGGCGCGGCGCACTGGTGGCGACCTCGTAGGGCCCGCACAGCACCTGGCGCCACAGCGGATCGGCCCAGGGCTCGAACGCGGGCGGCTGCGACAGGGAAGCCGGCAGTTGCGACAGGTCTGGCCGCTCCAGGCGCACCCAGACCAGTCCGTGCCGTTCCTGGGCGTCAAACACCTGCGCGCAGTGGGCAGCCGGTGGCTCGAAGGCCGGCGCCGCAGGCACGTGCACGCAGCGACCCACCGCCACCGGCGTGCCCTGGTGCCCCTGCGCCGCCGCAGCATCGCCAGCGAACTGCCAGCCATGGTAGGGACACTCCAGCCGCGCGCCGTGCAGGTGGGTGAGCACCCGCCCCAGGGACAGTTGGGCCCCGCGGTGCGGGCAGCGGTCGGCCCAGGCGTGCACCACGCCGGGTTGGCCCTCGTGCCCGTGCTCGCGCCACAGGACCAGCGGCTGCCCCAGCAGCGTGACCGCCAACGGCGCGTCGCGCAGGTGCATGCCCGCAATGACCGGGTGCCAGAGTTGTTGTTCGATCATGCGACCTCCAAAGAAAAACGCCGCTGTGGGAGCAGCGGCGTTGAGGTGTTTCCGGCGCGCGGGTCTTCGCTCCAGGATGCCGTGGAACCGGCTTTGCCGGGCCACTGGCATCGCCCCCCTTTCAGGGGGGTGACGCGAAGCGGCGCGGTGGGTGAACTCAGTTCGGCAGCTTGCCTTCCACGCCCTTGACGTAGAACTTGATCCCGCCCAGGAATGCGTCGTCGGCCACCGCATCGGCCGCCAGAACTTCCTTGCCGTCCTGACCGGCGATCGGGCCCTTCCAGATGTGGAAGCTGCCGTCCTTCAGGCCGGCCTTGATCTCGTCGATCTTGGCCTTGGTTTCGGCCGGCACGTCTTCGGCCACGGACACCATGTCGATGGCGCCTTCCTTGTGGCCCCACCACACGCCGCTGTTGCCGGCCCAGGTGCCGTCCAGCGCATCCTTGACGGCCTTGATGTAGTACGGCCCCCAGTTGATCACGGCCGAACCCAGGTGGGCCTTGGGACCATAAGCGGTCATGTCGGAATCCCAGCCGAAGGCACGCTTGCCCATTTTTTCGGCGGTCTGCAGCACGGCCGACGAGTCGGTGTTCTGCATCAGCACGTCGGCACCGCCGTTGATCAGCGAGGTGGCGGCTTCGGTTTCCTTCGGTGGGTCGAACCAGCCGTTGACCCACACCACCTTGGTCTTGACCTTCGGGTTCACCGACTGCGCACCCAGCGTGAAGCTGTTGATGTTGCGGATCACTTCAGGGATTGGGATCGAAGCCACCACACCCAGGGTGTTGGTCTTGGTCATGGCGCCGGCAATCACGCCCGCCATGTAGGCACCTTCGTAGGTGCGGCTGTCGTAGGTGCGCATGTTCTCGGCCTGCTTGTAGCCGGTGGCGTGCTCGAACTTCACGTCCTTGAAGTCGGCAGCGACCTTGAGCATGGGCTCCATGTAGCCGAAGGTGGTGCCGAAAATGACCTTGTTGCCCTGGCTGGCCAGATCGCGCAGCACGCGCTCGGCGTCGGCGCTCTCGGGCACGTTCTCGACGAAGCTGGTCACGATCTTGTCGCCGAACTCGGCTTCCAGCGCCTTGCGACCGTTGTCGTGCGCGAAGGTCCAGCCGCCGTCACCCACCGGGCCGACATAGGCAAACGCCACCTTCAGCGGCTCGGCCTTGGGGGCTTCGGCGGCAGGGGCCGGGGCGGGCGCCGGTGCCGGCTCTTCCTTCTTGCCGCAGCCGATCAGGGCGGCGCTGGCCACGGCCGTCAGGGCCGCAAGCTTCATGAGGGAGCGCTTGTTCAGGTCAGTCATGGAAACCTCTTGGTGGGTAGAAAAAGGAGAAAAGGAAACCGGAAGCCAAAGATTATGCGCCCGGGTAGAACGGTTTTCCGATCGATGCGGGCATGTTGATGCGAATCCAAGTCGGGTTGCGCGAAATCAGCACCAGCACCACGATCGTGGCCACGTAAGGCATCATGGTCAGGAACTGGCTGGGCACGTTCACGCCCATGCCTTGCAGGTGGAACTGCAGCATCGTCACGCCGCCGAACAGGTAGGCGCCCAGCAGCACACGCGCCGGCCGCCAGGTGGCGAAAGTGGTCAGGGCCAGGGCGATCCAGCCCTTGCCAGCGATCATGCCTTCCACCCACAGCGGGGTGTAGACCGTGGACACATAGGCGCCCGCCAGCCCGCACAGCGCGCCGCCGGCCATCACCGCCATGAGCCGGATGCGGCGCACCGGGTAACCCAGGGCATGGGCCGATTCCGGGCTTTCGCCCACGCTGCGCAGCACCAGACCGGCGCGGGTGCGCCACAGGAACCAGATCAGCCCCAGCACCAGCGCCACACAGACGTAGACCATGGGGTGGTGCCTGAACAGCGCCGGTCCCACGAACGGAATGTCGGACAGCACCGGCACGGCGAAGCGCATCTGCTCGGGCAGCTTTTCCTGCACGTAGGCGGTGCCGGCGAAGGCCGAGAAGCCGGCCCCGAACAGCGAGAGCGCCAGCCCGGTGGCGTACTGGTTGGTGTTGAGCCAGATCACCAGCACGCCGAACAGCGCGGCCAGCAAGGCGCCGGCCAGCATGCCGGCGCCCAGGCCCGCCACGGTGCTGCCGGTGTGCACGACGGTGGCGAAGCCCGCCAGGGCGGCGCAGAGCATCATGCCCTCGGCGCCCAGGTTGACGATGCCGGCCTTTTCGTTGATCAGCAGGCCCAGCGAGGCGATGGCCAGCACGGTGCCGGCATTGAGCGAGGCGGCGATGAGGAGTGCGGTGGATTCCATGTCAGCGACTCCTTATTTTTTCCAGACCAGGCGATACGCGATCAAGGTGTCACAAGCCAGCAGCGCGAACAGCAGCAGGCCCTGGAACACGCCGGTGATCGACTTGGGCAGGCCCAGGCGCGACTGCGCGAGTTCACCGCCGATGTAGAACATGCTCATCAGGATCGCCGAGAACACGATGCCCACCGGGTGCAGTCGGCCGACGAAGGCCACGATGATGGCCGCGAATCCGTAGCCCGCCGGCACATAGGGCGTGAGCTGGCCGATGGGGCCGGCCACTTCCAGCGCGCCGGCCATGCCGGCCATGCCCCCGGAAGTGAGCAACGCGATCCACAACGCCTTGCGCGACGAAAACCCGGCGTAACGAGCCGCGGCCGGGGCCAGCCCGCCCACCTGCTGGGCGAAGCCCGAATAGGTGCGGAACAGGAACACCCACACCGCCGCCACGCCCGCCAGCGCCAGCAGCAGCCCCATGTTCAGGCGCGAGCCGGGCACCAGGCGCGGGATCTGGGTGACCGTCTCGAAAGTCTTGGTCTGCGGAAAGTTGTAGCCGCCGGGGTCCTTCCAGGGGCCGTAGACCAGGTAGTTGAGCACCTGCACCGCCACGTAGACCAGCATCAGGCTGACCAGGATTTCGTTGGCGTTGAAGCGGTCGCGCAGCAGGGCCGTGATGCCGGCCCAGACCATGCCCCCCACCACCCCTGCGGCGATGATGGCCGGCACGATCCAGCCGCCGGTGGTCTTGTCGGCGGTGAGCGCGACGCCGGCCGCGAAGATGGCGCCAATCAGGTACTGTCCCTCGGCGCCGATGTTCCACACGTTGGAGCGGAAGCAGACCGCCAGCCCCAGCGCGATGATCAGCAGCGGCGTGGCCTTGACCATCAGTTCGGACAGTGCGTAGGTGCTCTTGATGGGCTCCCAGAAGAACACCTGCAGCCCGCGCACCGGGTCTTTGCCGAGCACGGCGAACAGGATCACCCCGATCACGACGGTGATCGCCAGCGCCAGCAGCGGCGAGGCATAACCCCAGCGCCTCGAAGGCTGGGGACGGACTTCAAGCCGCAGCATGGGCGGACTCCTCGGACGGTTGTTGTGCGCCGGTGCCCCACAGGCCCGACATCCATTCCCCGATGCGCTCCACCGTGGCGTCGACACGGTCGACGCTGGGCGACAGGCGCCCCTTGGCGATCACGTGCAGGCGGTCGCTGATCTCGAACAGCTCGTCCAGTTCTTCACTGACCACCAGCACCGCGCAGCCGGCATCGCGCAGCTTCAGGATTTCGCCGCGGATCTGGGCCGAGGCGCCAACGTCCACCCCCCAGGTGGGCTGGCTGACGATGAGCAGCTTGGGCTTGGCCTCGATCTCGCGCCCCACGATGAACTTCTGCAGATTGCCGCCCGAGAGCGACTTGGCCGCCGCGTCGGGCCCGTTGGCTTTGACCCGGTAGCGCGCAATGATGTCTTCGGCCTGGGCCTTGAGCGCCCCCAGCCGAAGCCAGCCGCCGGCGCCGACCGCGTCGCGGCGCGACAGCAACAGGTTCTGCGACAGCGACAGCGTGGGCACGGCGCCCCGGCCCAGCCGCTCTTCCGGCACGAAATGCAGGCCCAGCGCGCGGCGCCGGCCGGGGCCCATGCGCGCAGCGTCCTTGCCCAGCACCCGGATGCTGCCGGCCGGCGCGCGCCGGTCTTCGCCCGACAGCGCGTACAGCAGTTCGCCCTGCCCGTTGCCCGAAACACCGGCAATGCCGACCACTTCGCCCGCGCGCACCGTCAGGGCGATGTCGGCCAGGTGGGTGCCGAACGGATCGTCGCTGGCCAGCGTCAGGCCCTGGACCTGGAGCACGTCGGCCCCGGGGTTCTGCGCGCGCTCGGCCAGCGCAGGCGGTTCGGCCCCGATCATCAGACGCGACAGCGAGGCGTTGCTTTCCTGGCGCGGGTCGCACACGCCGGTGACCTGCCCGCCGCGCAGCACCGTGCAGGCGTTGCACAGCTCGCGGATTTCATGCAGCTTGTGGCTGATATAGAGGATGCTGCAACCCTCGGACGCCAGCTTGCGCAGCACCACGAACAGGCGCTCGACCGCCTGCGGCGTCAGCACCGAGGTGGGCTCGTCCAGGATCAGCAGTTGCGGATTGGTCAGCAGCGCCCGGATGATCTCCACGCGCTGCATCTCGCCCACACTGAGCGTGTGCACCGGCCGCGCCGGGTCGATGTCCAGACCGTACTCGGCCGCCTTGGCCGAGATGCTGGCCTTGACCTCGGCGAGGGTGAGCGACTTGTCCAGCCCGAGCCAGACGTTTTCGGCCACGGTGATGGTGTCGAACAAGCTGAAATGCTGGAACACCATGCTGATGCCCAGCGCGCGCGCTTCCTGCGGGTTGCGGATGTGCACCGGCCGGCCGTTGAACATCACCGAGCCCTCGTCAGGTTTGACCGAGCCGTAGATGATCTTCATCAGCGTGGACTTGCCGGCGCCGTTCTCGCCCAGCACGGCATGCACCTCGCCCGGGGCGACGGACAGCGACACGTTGCTGTTGGCCACCACGCCGGGATAGCGCTTGGTGATGCCGGACAGCTGCAATCGGGGGGTCGTCAAGGCGATCTCCTTCTCGTTATCGGGTTGGGGGGGGTCAGGCGGCCGCGGCCTCGGGCAGGGTGCCGCGCAAGGCGGCAGCCACGCTCTTGATCTGCTCGCGCAGCCAGCGACCGGCGTTGGACGAGTGGGTGCGCTCGTGCCAGAGCTGGTAATACATCATGCGGGGAAACACCGGCGGGCACGGCAGGATCTGCACCGGCAGCGCGCCGACGAAACGCTCGCAATACTGCCGGCCCGTGGTCAGCACCAGAAGGCTGCCAGCCACCATGGACGGGATCAGCCCGAAATGCGGGCAGCGCGCGGTGATGTTGCGGGTCAGGCCCTGGGCCGCGAGGTGGTCGTCGATCACGCCCCGGGCGCCCGGGTGCGTGGGGGTCGGCGCGATGTGTTCCGCCGCCAGCCAGGCCTCCAGATCCCAGCCCCGGCGCACCGCCGGATGGTGGCTGGCCACGAGGCTGACCACCTCGTCGCCGAACAAGCGCCCCAGATGCAGGTCGTCCGGGGGTTTGAGCCAGTTGCCGATCACGACCTCGTACTGGCCCTGGGCCAGGTGGCTGCGGTAGTCGGCGTCGGCCGACAGCGGGTGGATCTCGATGTGGCAGTTGGGCGCTGCCGCCTTCACCTGCGACACCAGCTGCGGCAGAAACAGCGGGTCCAGATAGTCGCTGGCGGCCAGGCTGAAGGTGTGGTGCGCGGTGGCCGGATCGAAGGCCCGGGCCTCGGAAAACAGGGTCTCGGCGCTGCGCAGGATGTCGGCCGCCGGCTCGATCATGCGCAGGCCCGCCACCGTGGGCACCATGTTGGAGCCGGAGCGCACCAAAAGCGGATCGCCGGCCAGTTCGCGCAGGCGCTTGAGCGCCGCGCTGACCGCCGGCTGGTACATGCCCAGCCGCAAGGCTGCCCGCGACACGCTGCGCTCCGTGAGCACGGTGTGCAGCACGCGAATCAGGTGCAGGTCAATCTTGTCGAACATGGGCTCGTATTTCATACCCGCCGACTGTATGCGCAGATGGGGGTTTGGGCATTTTCGTCATACGTTTGAGCATATGTTGTGCCACGGGGGCGGGCGCTATGCTGGCACGCATGAAACCCCCTGCCCCCGGACAAACCCTGAGATTTTTGCGCCGCGGCGAACCCGTGACGCTTTCGCACGTCGCCCCCGACCGCACGCTGCTGGAGGTGCTGCGCGAAGACCTGCGCCTGACCGCCACCAAGGAAGGCTGCGGCGAAGGCGACTGCGGCGCCTGCACCGTGGTGCTGGGCGAAGTGGTGAACGGCCAGCTCACCTACAAGGCCATCAACAGCTGCATCCGGCTGGCCCATTCGGTCGACGGCATGGCCGTGTGGACGGCGGAGGACCTGGCCTCGCCCGCCGGGGATCTGCACCCGAGCCAGGAAGCCATGGTGCGCTGCCACGGCAGCCAGTGCGGCTTCTGCACCCCCGGGTTCGTGATGAGCCTGTTCGGCATGTACCAGAACACCGGCGGTGGCCAGGGCATCACGCGCGAACAGGCGCAAGCCGACCTTTCGGGCAACCTGTGCCGCTGCACCGGCTACCGCCCCATTCTTGACGCGGCACAGAGCATGGGCGCCCTGCCGTTGCCCGCCGGTTGTGGCGTGGACGAAGCCGACACCGTGACCGCGCTCAAGGCACTGAAAAAGAAGCCGGCCACCGACACGCCCTACCTGCGCCCCGGCACCCTGGCCGCACTGCTGCAAGCCCGCGCGGCCCACCCCAAGGCCCAGATCGTGGCGGGCTGCACCGACGTCGGCCTGTGGGTCACCAAGATGCACAAGCGTTTCGAGCGCGTGCTCGACGTGACCGGCGCCCGCGAGTTGCAGCGCATCGAGACCTACCCGCACCACATCGCCATCGGCGCGGGCGTCACCCTGACCGACGCGTTCGCCGCCCTGGTGAAAGAACGTCCCCAGCTCAAGACCTTCGGCCAGCGTTTCGCCGGGCTGCCGGTGCGCAACTCGGGCACGCTGGGCGGCAACGTGGCCAACGGCTCGCCCATCGGCGACTCGATGCCGCTGCTGATTGCGCTGGGCGCCAGCATCGTGCTGATGCGCTGGAAGAAGACCGCGGCCGGCGGCGAGATCGCCCATCGCGAGCTGCCCCTGGAAGACCTGTACACCGGCTACCGCACGAACGTCATGCGGCCAGACGAAATCCTGGCCTGGATCAAGGTGCCGCGACCGACCGCGCAAGAACAGGTGCGGGTCTACAAGATCAGCAAGCGTTTCGACGACGACATTTCGGCCGTGTGCCTGGCGATCCGCCTCGGCATCACCGATGGCCGCGTGACCATGGCGTCGATCGGCGCCGGCGGCGTTGCCGCCACCCCCGTGCGGGCGCGCCGGACCGAAGCGGCCCTGACCGGCCAAGCCTGGTCCGAAGACACCATCATGGCCGCCGCCGCGACCTTGCGCGACGAGTTCCAGCCCATCTCCGACATGCGCGCCAGCGCCCACTACCGCACCACCGTGCTGGGCAACCTGCTGCGACGGCTCTGGCTGGAAAGCCAGGGGGCTGCCGTCATCCAGCTGGACAGCCTCCAGAACGTAGAGGCCCTGACATGAACGCTCCCGACCTGAAACTCGTGGTGGACAACAAGGCCCCCCTTGGTGGCACCAACGCCGCTGCCGGCGTTTCGCGCTTCCACGAAAGTGCCCGCGCCCAGGTGGCCGGCGCCGCGACCTACATCGACGACATCCCCGAGGTGCGCGGCACCCTGCACGCCGCGCCGGTGTGTTCCCCGGTGGCGCATGGCCGCCTGAAGGGGCTCGACGCCAGCGCGGCCCTGGCGGTGCCGGGCGTGCGTGGCTTCATCGGCCCTGAGCACATTCCGGGCGACCGCATGCTGGCCGCCTTCGCCCACGACGAGCCCGTGTTCGCCGAAGGCACGGTGCAGTTCCTCGGCCAGGTCGGCGGGCTGATCGTGGCCGACGACGTGATGACCGCACGCCGCGCCGCCCGGCTGGTGAAGTGGGACATCGAAGCGCTGGAGCCCGTGCTGACGCCGCAGCAGGCACACGCCCAACAGAGCTACGTGCTGCCGCCGGTGCACGTGACCCGCGGCGACGCGGCCGCCGCCTTGCAGCGCGCGGCGCACACGCTGACCGGCGCCTTCGAGGTTGGTGGCCAGGAACACTTCTATCTGGAAGGCCAGATCGCCTACGTGCTGCCGCTGGAGCAGAACCAGTGGTGGGTCTACAGCAGCACCCAGCACCCGGGTGAGGTGCAGCACTGGGTGTCGCACGCGCTCGGCCTGGCCAACCATTCGGTCACGGTGGAATGCCGGCGCATGGGCGGCGGTTTCGGCGGCAAGGAAACGCAGGCCGGCCACCTGGCCGTGTGGGCCGCCGTGGCGGCACAGACCTTCCGCTGCCCGGTCAAGCTGCGGCTGGACCGCGACGACGACTTCATGATCACCGGCAAGCGCCACCCGTTTGCCTACCAGTACCAGGTGGGTTTCGATCACACCGGCCGGCTCTGCGGGCTGGAACTGGACATGCTGGCCAACTGCGGTTTTTCCGCCGACCTGTCGGGCCCGGTCGCCGACCGCGCCATCTTCCACGCCGACAACGCCTATTACCTGGAAGATGTCGCCATCCACTCCTACCGCTGCAAGACGAACACGCAGAGCCACACCGCCTACCGCGGTTTCGGCGGACCTCAAGGTGTGATCGTCATCGAGCGCATCATGGGCGACATCGCGCGCCACCTGGGCATCGACGCACTGGACGTGCGGCTGGCCAACCTGTACGGCATCGAAGAGCGCAACGTCACGCATTACCAGATGGCGGTGGAGGACAACATCCTGCAGCCGCTGATCACCACGCTGGCGCAGACCGCGAACTACCGCGAACGCGCCGAGCAGATCGCGGAGTGGAATGCCGGCAGCCCGGTCATCAAGCGCGGCATCGCGCTCACGCCGGTCAAGTTCGGCATCAGCTTCACCGCCACCCTGTTCAACCAGGCGGGCGCGCTGGTGCACGTCTACACCGACGGCAGCGTGCAGGTGAACCACGGCGGCACCGAGATGGGCCAGGGCCTGAACACCAAGGTCGCGGCCATCGTGGCCGACGAACTGGGCGTGCCCTTCGAGCGTGTGCTGTCCACCGCCAGCGACACCAGCAAGGTGCCCAACGCCAGCGCCACCGCCGCCAGCAGCGGCACCGACCTGAACGGCCGCGCAGCCCAGTTCGCGGCGCGCCAGGTGCGCCAGAACCTGGCGGCCTTCGTCGCCGGGCTCGACGGCGTGGGCGCGGGCGCGGTGCGTTTTGAAGGTGGACAGGTCATCACCGAGAAGACCACGCGGACCTGGGAAGCGGTGGTCGGCGCGGCCTATGCCAACCGCATCCAGCTCTGGAGCGACGGCTTCTACCGCACGCCCAAGATCCACTACGACAAGGTGACCATGCTGGGCCGGCCGTTCTACTACTTCGCCTACGGCGCGGCGGTGACCGAAGTCGCCATCGACACGCTGACCGGCGAGAGCCGTGTGCTGAAGGTGGACATCCTGCACGACGTGGGCCGCAGCATCAACCCGGCCATCGACATCGGCCAGATCGAGGGCGGCTTCGTGCAGGGCATGGGCTGGCTGACGACGGAGCAGTTGGTCTGGAACGGCAAGGGCTATCTGCAGACCCACGCGCCCAGCACCTACAAGATCCCGGCCACGGGCGACATTCCCGCGCATTTCAACGTGGCCCTGTGGCCCGAGCCCAACCGCGAGGACAACGTGCACGGCAGCAAGGCTGTGGGCGAGCCGCCCTTCATGCTGGGCATCAGCGTGTTCGAGGCGCTGCGCGACGCGGTCGCGCAGGCCGGCGGGCGGCCGCAGGCGATGAACGCCCCCGCCACAGCCGAAGAGGTGCTGCGGGCCTGCAGCTGACTAACATCCGCGCATGCCGCTCGATCTCGACACCCTCTGGCTTTTCATCCCGGCCTGCTTCGCGCTGAACATGGCCCCGGGGCCCAACAACCTGCTGTCCGTCAGCTACGGCACGCAGCACGGTTTTGCCACCGCCTGCGCCGCCGGGGCGGGCCGCATCCTGGCCTTCGTGGGCATGATTGCGATCGCGGCCACCGGCCTGGCCGTGGCATTGCAGGCGTCGGAAAAGCTGTTCCTGGTGGTCAAGGTCACCGGCGCGCTGTACCTGTTCTGGCTGGCGGTCCAGCTCTGGCGCGCGGCGCCCGCTGCACAAACCGTGGCCACCCCGGCCCGCACGTGCAGCCTGTTTGCGCTGGCCCGGCAGGAATGCCTGGTGGCGGCCGGCAACCCCAAGGCCATCCTGATCTTCACCGCATTCCTGCCGCAGTTTGTCGATCCGGCGCGCCCATCGCTGCCCCAGTTTGCCGTGCTGGGGGCCTTGTTCCTGCTGCTGGAGTGGGTGGCCATTGCTGCCTACGCCTACATCGGCAGCCACCTGCGCCGCTGGTTCTCGGCACCGCACCGCCAGCGTCTGTTCAACCGCCTCTGTGGCAGCCTGCTCGGCGTGGCCGGCGTGGGGCTGCTGGCGGCGCGGCGCGGCAGCGCCTGAGGCCGGCCAGCCAGCCCCTCGGGGCGTCGGGGCCGCCCTGGAGACGCTGTTTATGATCGGCGCATGAGTCTGCCTCCCTGTCCCCAATGCCATTCCGACCTCACCTATGAAGACGGTGCGCTGCTGATCTGCCCCGAATGCGCGCACGAGTGGAGCCCGGATGCGGCCCCCGCCGGCGCCGAAGAGGCCCGGGTCTGGAAAGACGCCTTCGGCAACGTGCTCGCCGACGGCGACAGCGTGACCTTGGTCAAAGACCTCAAACTCAAGGGTTCGTCGGCCGTCATCAAGGTCGGCACCAAGGTCAAGAACATCCGCCTGGTCGAGGGCGACCACGACATCGACTGCAAGATCGACGGCTTCGGCGCGATGCAGCTCAAGTCGGCATTCGTGCGCAAAAGCTGACGTGGCGCGCATCGTCGTCTACTGCCAGCCCGGCGCCAAGCAGACGCAACTGGTCGGCCTGCACGACGGCAAACCCAAGATACAGCTCAAGGCGCCGCCGGTGGATGGCGCGGCCAACCAGGCGCTGATCGGCTTTCTGGCCGGGCTGTGTGGCGTTCCCAAGTCGGCCGTCACGATCGAGCTGGGCAGTTCGGGCCGCACCAAACGCGTGAACGTGGACGGCCTCACCGACGACCGGTTGCGCGCACTGCTGAGCCTGCCACCGTCCTGAGTCGGCGGCCGGGGCCGCTCAGCCGTCCGCACCGAGCTCGCCTTTGCCCAGGCCGTGTTTGCGGATCTTGTCGGCCAGCGTGGTCTTGGCCACCCGCAGCGACTTGGCGGTCTGCATCACGTTGCCGCCGTGGCGCTCCAGCGCGTCGGCGATCAGGCCGCGTTCAAACTGGTTGACCGTGTCGGTCAGCGAGGGAGCGTCGTCACCGGCCGAAGCATCCGCCGGCACCGCGCCCGGCGTGACCCATTGCGGCCCCACGCCAAGCACCATCGCATCGGCCACGTTGCGCAGCTCGCGCACATTGCCCGGCCATTCGCGGGCGATGAGCTGCTGCATCTGCAGCGCCGACAGCACGGGCTGGGGGCGGCCGTAGCGGCTCGCGGCGAGCAGCATGAAGTGCTCCATCAGCATCGGGATGTCGTCGCGCCGTTCGCGCAACGGCGGCAGTTCGATGTTGACCACGTTCAGGCGGTACACCAGATCGGCCCGGAAGCTGCCCTGCTGCGCGCGGGCAAGCAGGTCGTCCTTGGTCGCCGCCACCACGCGCACGTCCACCGGCACGCTCTGGTTGGAGCCCAGGCGCTCGATGCTGCGCTCCTGCAAGACGCGCAGCAGCTTGACCTGCACGCCCTGCGGCATGCTCTCCAGCTCGTCCAGGAACAGGGTGCCCCCATGGGCATGTTCGATGCGTCCGATGCGCCGCTTCTGTGCGCCGGTGAAGGCGCCGGGTTCGTGCCCGAACAGCTCGCTGTCGAGCAGCGTGTCGGGCAGGCCGCCGCAGTTGAGCGCCACGTAGGGCGCCTGGCTGCGCCGCGAATGGTCGTGCAGTGCCCGGGCCACGACCTCCTTGCCGGTCCCGGTTTCGCCACGGATGAGCACGTCGACCGGCGAATCGGCCACCTCCATGACGAGCTGGCGCACGCGCCGGATGGCCGGCGAATCGCCCACGAGCTGCCCTTCGAGCCCTTCGCGCAGCGACAGCGCCCGGCGCAGGTGCGCCACTTCCAGCGTGAGGCGGCGCTTTTCCAGCGCGCGCTGCACCACCTCGATAAGTTGCTCGGGCGAAAACGGCTTGGGAATGAAGTCGTAGGCACCGCTGCGCATGGCCTCGACCGCCAGGGTCACGTCGCCGTGGCCGGTGATCATGATGACCGGCAGATCGGGGTCGATCCCGTGGGCCTGCCGGATCACCGCGAGGCCGTCGGCACCGGGCAGGCGCATGTCGGTCACGACCACGCCGGGCAGGCCGGGCACCAAGCGCGGCAGCAGTTCCTCGGCGCTGCCGAAAGCCTGCACCGCCATGTCGGACAGCTGCAGGGCCTGCACGCAACCGAGTTGCACGGCGGCATCGTCTTCCACCAGGTAGACGGTCAGGGAAGGGCTCATGGGGACGGCGGGGTCGGGGCAGGCGCGGCGGGATGCCACAGCGGGATGGTCAGCGAAAAGACGGCGCCGCCACCCGCCGCGTTGCGGGCCTGGAGGCTGCCCCCGAATTCTGCGGCAATATCCTGACAGATCACCAGGCCCAGTCCCAGGCCGGCGCCGCTGGCCTTGGTGGTGTAGAAGGGCTGGAACAGGTGCGCCAGGTCGGTCTCGCTCAGGCCCTTGCCGCTGTCCTGCACGTGCACCACCAGCCAGTCGGTGTCGGGCGCGGCGTCGATGGTCAGCCGCCGCTCGGGCGACTCGCGCATGGCGTCGAGCGCGTTGCCGAACAGATTGATCAGCACCTGCTCCAGCCGGTTGGCGTCGCACCACACGGTCCAGCGGCCGGGCGGGCAGCGGTTGTCGATCGACACCTTGTCCTGCCGCAGGCGCAGCTGGAACAGGAACAGCGCCTGTTCCACCACCCGGCCGGGGTCGGTGGGCTCGGGGCTGGCCACCGACTTGCGCGAGAAACTTTTGAGCGGCTCGATGATGCGCGCCATCTGTTCCACCAGGCGCGACATGATCGACAGGTTCTCCTGCGCCTGCCCGGCATTGCCGCGCCGCAGGAATTCGGCCGCGTTGCCGGAGAGCGTGCGGATCGCGCCCAGTGGCTGGGTCAGCTCGTGCGTGATGCTGGCGGCCAGTTGTCCGAGCACCGCCATCTTGCCGGCGTGCACCAGTTCGTCTTGCGCCGAGCGCAGGGTCTTTTCGGTCTGTTCGCGTTCGGCCACTTCGCGGCGCAACTGCACGTTGGTGTCGGTGAGCTCCTGGGTGCGCCGACCGACTTCCAGCTCCAGCTCGGCGTTGATCTTCTCCAGCAGCTGTTTGGCGACGATCTTCTGGCGCTCGATCCGCCGCCGCTGCGACCCGTACAGCAGCAGCAACAGCAGGAAAGCGGCCGCCACCGCCCCGCCCACCCCGTCGAGCAAGGCCTGCTGATGCACCGACGCCAGGCTGGTGAAGATCAGCACCCGCCAGTCCATGCCGTCCAGCGAACGCCCCAGCACCAGGTACCCCGCAGGGCTGGGCGGCAGGCCCGGGTCGGGCTGGCGTGCGATGTCGCCGGCCGAGATGAAGCCCTTGGCTTCCTGGCGCTCTTCGTCCACCGACAGCGGCACACGCAACGGAAACTGCGGCAGGTGCAAAGCGCCGTAGATGCGGGTGAGGTGCAGGTCGACCCGGCGGTCGGGCGTCAGCGGCACCATCGTGGTGTAGCGCCACGGCGCCTGCGAAGACAGGATGACGACCTGGTTCGCGTCGGCCACCAGCGCGGGTGCGCCGAGCATGCCCCAGGTCTGCTCCAGCGCCGCCAGGCCGATCTTGATCACGGCCACGCCCATGACGCGCGAGCCATCGTAGATCGGGTGCGAGACGAAGTAACCCGGGCGCCCACCGGTGCCGATGGCGAAATGGCGCGTGGCGCGGCCGGCCAGCGCTTCGAGGTAATACGGGCGGAAGGCCACGTCCTCGCCCAGCCTGCTGTCGTCGGGCAGCCGCGCATTGCTCGACGCCAGCACGGTCCCGCGCACGTCGAGCACGAACACCGCTTCGCTGCCCAGGTGGGCGTTCAGGCGGGTCAGGTAGTCGCTGGCCGGGCGGGCCTGGGCCACCCCGGGGTCCTGCAACAGGCGCACCACCACCGGGTTGAGCTGGATGGTCGCGGGCACGGGCTCCAGCCGCCGCACCCGCCCTTCGACCACCGAAGCGAACAGGTCGAGCCGCCCGTTGCTGGCCGCCTTCAGGCTGGCGGTGCCGCGATCAAAGCTGCGCCCGTAGACCAGGGCCCCCACCACGCCGATGAGCGCGATCGCCGCCAGCGCCAGCAGCACGCGCCGCAGCGCCGGCACCGGCGGGCGGGCGGGAGCCAGGGCAGCGGTTTCCAGGGATGCGGCAGAACGGATGGCAGCCTCTCGGAGGGACGCGGCCCTTCAGGGCCTCAATGGGCGAGGATTTTCGACAAAAAGTCCTTCGCCCGGGGCGAACGGGCGTCGGGATTGCCGAAAAACTCGTCCTTGGGGCAGTCTTCGATGATCTTGCCCGCGTCCATGAAGATCACGCGGTGGCTCACCTTGCGCGCAAAGCCCATCTCGTGCGTCACGCACATCATGGTCATGCCCTCGTGGGCCAGTTGCACCATCACGTCCAGCACCTCGCCCACCATCTCCGGGTCCAGCGCCGAGGTCGGCTCGTCGAACAGCATGACGATCGGGTCCATGCTCAGCGCGCGGGCGATGGCCACGCGCTGCTGCTGACCGCCCGAGAGCTGGCCCGGGAACTTGTCCTTGTGCGCCATCAGGCCCACGCGGTCGAGCATCTTCAGGCCGCGGGTCTTGGCCTCGTCGGCGTTGCGGCCCAGCACCTTGATCTGCGCCAGCGTCAGGTTCTCGGTCACCGACAGGTGCGGGAACAGCTCGAAGTGCTGGAACACCATGCCCACGCGGCTGCGCAGCTTGGGCAGGTTGGTCTTGGGGTTGGCGATGCTGGTGCCGTCCACGACGATGTCGCCCTTCTGGAAGGGCTCCAAGGCATTGACGGTCTTGATCAGTGTGGACTTGCCCGACCCCGAGGGGCCGCAGACCACCACCACCTCCCCCTTCTGGATGGCGGTGGTGCAGTCGGTCAGCACCTGGAAGCTGCCATACCACTTGGAAACGTTCTGGATATCGATCATGGGAATGGCTCCTCAGCGGATGATGGCGATCTTCTTCTGCAGGCGGCGCACCAGCATCGACAGCGAGAAGCAGATGATGAAATAGACGGCGGCGGCGATGAGGTAGGTTTCGACCGGGCGGTTGAAGTTCTTGCCCGCCACCTCGAAGCCCTTGAGCAGGTCGTAGGCGCCGATGGCGTACACCAGCGAGGTGTCCTGGAACAGGATGATGGTCTGGGTCATCAGCACCGGCAGCATGTTGCGGAAGGCCTGCGGCAGCACGATCAGCTGCATGGTCTGGCCGTAGGTCATGCCCACCGCGTAGCCCGCGTGGACCTGTCCCCTGGGCACGCTCTGGATGCCGGCGCGCATGATCTCGGAGTAGTAAGCCGCTTCGAACACCGTGAAGGTGATGATGGCCGACAGCTCCGCCCCCATGGGCTTGCCGATGAGCATCGGGATCAGCAGGAAGAACCACAGAATCACCATCACCAGCGGGACGGAGCGCAGCGTGTTGACGTAGGCTGCCGCCGGCAGCACCAACCACTTCTTGCCCGACAGGCGCATCAGCGCGAGCACCGTGCCCAGCGCGATGCCGCCGATCATGGCCACCAGGGTCAGTTGCACCGAAAAGACCAGGCCCTTGAGCACGAAGCTCGAAAACACCGACCAGTCAAAAAAAGCAAAGTCGAGATTCATCGCGGTTCTCCAGCAGGCAGGCCCACAGCGATGGGACGCCCATGGCCAGAGGCACCGTGGAACGGGTTTTGCCCGGCCACAGATGCCGTTCCCTTCCCGCCGCGGGCGAGAGAGGAGGAAGCCGCGAAGCGGCGCAGGGGGTGCTTCATGTCAATGCCCTCCGATCATGCCGGGCACCTGCACGCGGTGCTCGATGAACAGCGCAATGCGGTTGATGACAAACGCCGAGACAAAGTACAGCCCGGTTACGGCCAGGTAGATTTCGATGCCGCGCGAGGTCTCTTCCTGCGCCTGCATCGCGAACATGGTGAGTTCGGCGATCGACACCGCGAAGGCCACCGACGAGTTTTTGACGATGTTCATGCTCTCGCTGGTCAGCGGCGGGATGACGATGCGGAACGCCATCGGCAGCAGCACGTAGCGGTAGGTCTGCGGCAGCGTCAGCCCCATGGCCAGCCCCGCATAACGCTGGCCCTTCGGCAGGCTCTGGATGCCCGCCCGCACCTGCTCGGCAACCCGCGCCGACGTGAAGAAACCCAGGGCGATCACCACCAGGATGAAGCTGGGCACGTCCTTGAGCGGCGGCACCAGCGCCGGCACCACGTGGTACCAGAGAAACACCTGGACCAGCAGAGGGATGTTGCGGAACAGCTCGGTCCAGGCATTGCCAAGGGCCACCAACCATTTGTTGGGCGTGGTGCGGAAGATGCCCATCACCGCGCCGACCGCCAGCGCCACCACCAGCGCCAGCAGCGCCACGGACAGGGTCCAGCCCCAGGCCGAGAGCATCCAGTCCAGGTAGGTGATGTCGCCGCCGTCGCCGAAGCAGCGCGGGCGGACCTCACCGTCAATGGTGTCCTTGCAGAACACCTGCCAATCCCATGAACTCATGGCGATTCCCCAAAGTCAACAGAAGAACAAACGAAATCGGCGCCAAAGGCCGACAGCCCCAAAGCCTGCACGCAAGCCCGATGCCACACCCCGCGCAGCGTGGAGGCCGCGTGACATGGCCGGATTCCCGCCTGCGCGGGAATGACGGTGCCTGCACGCCAGCGCCCGCACAGCGGGGGAGCGGGCCAGCCGCCGGGCCGCCCCAAGGCAGGCCCAGCCCCCTCGGGGACAGCGACCCGCGCAGCGGCGGAGCGTGGGGGCATCACTTCTTCGCGTAGTCTTCCATCGGCTTGTCGTTGGGGTTGGTCCAGGCCGCCTTGGTGGCGTCGTTGACGGGCATGCCGACCTTGGTGTTGGCCGGCGGAATCGGCTGCTCGAACCACTTGTTCCAGATCGAGGCGATCTCGCCCGACTTCATCACCGCCTTGAGGCTGTCGTCCACGGCCTTCTTGAACGCCGGGTCGTCCTTGCGGATCATGATGGCGATCGGCTCCACCGACAGCACCTCACCCACGATCTTGAAGTCGGCCGGGTTCTTGGCCTTGGCGATGTTGCCGGCCAGGATGGCGCCGTCCATCACGAAGGCGTCGGCACGACCGCTTTCGAGCAGCAGGAAGCTGTCGGCGTGGTCCTTGCCGAAGACCTCCTTGAAGTCCACACCGTTGGCACGTTCGTGCTTGCGCAGGGTCTGCACGGAGGTGGTGCCGGTGGTGGTGGCGATGGTCTTGCCGGCCAGTTGGGCAATGCTGGTGATGCCGGAGTTGGCCTTGACGGCAATGCGCACCTCTTCCACGAAGGTGGTCACGGCAAAGGCCACGTCCTTCTGGCGGGTGGCGTTGTTGGTGGTCGAACCGCACTCGATGTCGACGGTGCCGTTCTGCACCAGCGGGATGCGGTTCTGCGACGTCACGGGCTGGTACTTGATGTCCAGCTTGGTCAGGCCGAGCTGTTTCTGCACGTCGGCCAGCACGCGCTGGCACAGCTCCACGTGGTAGCCCACGTACTTGCCGTCACCCAGCGTGTAGGACAGCGCGCCGGAGCTTTCGCGCACCCCCATCGTCACGGCGCCCGAGTCCTTGATCTTCTTCAGGGTGTCGTTGGCCTGGGCCATGACCGTCGAGCTGGCCAGAACAGCCGCGGCTACAAACAATGCTTTTTTCATAAGGGCACCTTCATGTGGTGGGTTGGGAAAGAAGGACTTGCGCGCCGCAGAAGGCGCGCTCATCCCAGAGGAACATCGTTGGGCGCGCGGAACAGCTCCAGCAGCGCATCCGGTGGCGGCAGATCGAGGTTCAGGCCCCTGGGCGGGATGGGGCTCTGGAACCAGCGGCGGTACATCTTCAGGGCCTCGCCCGACTGCATCACGCGGGTGAGGCTGCGGTCCACGACGGCCTTGAAATCCGCGTCGTCCTTGCGCAGCATGCAGCCGTAGACCTCGGTCGCCATCGGTTGCCCGACCACCACCCAGTCATCGGGGCGGTCGGCTTTGGCGCGCAGGCCATAGAGCATGGCTTCGTCCATCAGGAACGCATCGGCGCGGCCGGCCTGCACCATGGCAAAGGCCTCACCGTGGTCGCGCGCGCGCAGGATTTCGGTGCGCAGGCCCGTGGCCTCGATCAGCAGCAGCAACTGGCGTTCGCTGGTCGTGCCGCCGGTGACCATGACGCGGCGCCCGCGCAGGTCTTCCAGGCGTTCAATGCCCGAGCTGCGCCGGGTGATCAGGCGCGAACTGGTCACGAAGATCGACACCGAAAAGCCGACCCGGCTGGCGCGGGCCAGGTTGTGGGTGGTGGAGCCGCATTCCAGGTCGACCGATCCGTTCTGCAACAACGGGATGCGGTTCTGCGAGGTCACGGGCACCAGCTTCACGGCCAGTGCCGGCAGCCGCAGCTCGGCCCGGATGTCGTCGACCACCCGCAGCATCAGCTCGTGCGAATAGCCCACCACCTGCCGGCGGTCGTCGTAATAGGAAAAAGGCACCGACGACTCGCGGTGCCCCAGGCTGATGGTGGCGGTCTGCGAAATCTTGTGCAGCGTGCCGGGCGGCGGCGGCTCCGCATGCGCCACCAGAGCGCACGCCACGGACATCAGACAGAAGGGGATGAAACGCATGAAAAGGGCTGACTTTGGACGCCCTCAGTGCAAGCCGTGTGCCACTCCGGGCAAACCCTGTGCTTTTCCTGCCGCTGGTGCAGCTTTTCCCTTCCCCGGTGCACCAAACACCACTTTGGGCCGGGCTGGCGGCCGGTTTTCCGTCGCCTCCCAAAACCCTTTCGACGGAATTCCGTCCATGCCATCCGGAAAGCCATGCCCTCCTAGAATGGGCCGCATGAACCCTCCCTCTTCCCCTTCCCTGCGGATCGCCGTCATGGGGGCAGGCGCTGTCGGCTGCTTCTACGGCGGCATGCTGGCGCGCGCCGGCCATGCGGTCACCCTCATCGGCCGTGCCGCCCACGTCCAGGCCGTCCGGGCCCATGGCCTGCGCATGGACACCCGGCAGTTCGACGAGGCCGTCGCGATGGCGGCCAGCACCGAAGCCGCCGCCGTGGCGGGCGCCGATGTGGTGCTGTTCTGCGTGAAGTCGCCCGACACCGAAACCGCTGGCGCCCAGATCCGCCCGCACCTGGCGCCGGGCGCCCTGGTGCTGTGCCTGCAGAACGGTGTGGACAACGCCGACCGTTTGCGCACCGTGCTGCCGGACCACGAAGTGGCCGCTGCGGTGGTCTATGTGGCTACGGAAATGGCGGGGCCCGGCCACCTGCGCCACCACGGGCGCGGGGAACTGGTGATCGAACCCGCTCACCGCAGCGAGGCCGTGGCCCGTGCGCTGATCGCCGCCGGCGTGTCGGCCGAGGTCAGCGACAACGTGCGCGGGGCCCTGTGGGCCAAGCTGATCCTCAACTGCGCCTACAACGCGATGTCGGCCCTGGGCCGCATCGTCTACGGCGAACTGGTGCAGCAGCCGGGTGCGACGGCGGTGATGCGCGATGTGGTGGCCGAGTGCCTGGCCGTCGCCGACGCCGACGGCGTGGTGGTGCCCGGCGATGTGAATCTGGCGGTGCGACGCATCGCCGAGACCATGCCGGGCCAGTATTCGTCGACCGCGCAGGACCTGATGCGCGGCAAGCCCAGCGAGATCGATCACCTCAACGGTTACGTCGTGCAGCGCGGCGACGCGCTGGGAGTGCCCACGCCGGCCAACCGCACGCTCTGGACCCTGGTCAAGCTGGCGGAACGCCACGCGGCGATCAGCCCGCCCCCCGCGCTTCCAGCCTGAGGGTCACCCGCGCCAGCAGCCCCCCGTCCGGGTGGTTGCTCAGCACGATGTCGCCGCCGTGGCGGCGCACGGCATTGCGCGCGATCCACAACCCCAGGCCGTTGCCCTGGCTGTTGGCCTGCCGGCCGTGCTCCAGGCGCAGATACGGGTCGAATATGCGTTCCAGCGCCGCCTCCGGCAGACCGGGGCCGTGGTCCCGGATGCGGATGACCGCAAAACCCGCTTCTTCGGCCATGTCCACCTCCACGCTGTGGCCATAACGCAGGGCGTTGTCGATCAGGTTGCCCAGCGCCCGCTTGAGCGCCAGCGGTTTGCCCGGCACGGTGAGCGGCAGCGTCTGCAGGCGCAGCGGCGCACCGGCGCCGGTCGCAGCCTCGGTGAGCGAGCGCAGCAAAGCGTCCAGCGGCACCGCGACGGTCGCCTCGGGCAGCTCGGCCCCCTGCATCGTGGTCAGGGCGCCCTGCAGCATGGTCCCGATCTCCTGCAGATCGCTCTTGAAGCCGGCCCGCAGCTCCGGGTCGTCCAGCAGCTCGGTGCGGAAACCCAGCCGCATGATGGGTGTCTTCAGATCGTGCGACACGCTGCGGAACAGGGTTTCGCGGTCGCCGATGTTGCGCTGGATCTGGGCCTGCATTTCGTTGAAGGAATGGGCCAGCCGGCGCACTTCCAGCGGCCCCCTCTCGGGAATGTGGTCGACCGTGAGATCGCGCGCGAACGCCGAAGCGGCCTGGTCCAGGCGCGCCAGTGAGCGCGTGACCCCGCGCGCCACCACGACCATGACCAGCAACACCGACAGCAGCCCCGCAAACATCAGCAGCAGCCGGTCGGGCGCGTAGGGATTGGCCTGCAGAAACAGGCCGGGATTGGGCAACGCCGATGCGAGCAGCAGCCAGTTGCCCGGCTCCAGACTGGTCTGCACCACCAGCACCGGCTGGCTCTCGTGGCGGGGCAGCCCCGACGCCTCGACCCAGCGCTGCGGCAGATCGGCCAGCGTGGTGCGGTCGTCGCCCACGATCAGGCGGTCGCTGGGCACCAGGTGCACCCGCGCGCCCGAAAGCCCTTCCCGCGCCAGCTCGCGGCCCAGCTCTTCTTCGACCAGGCCCACCATCATCCCGGGCAGTTCGCCGCTTGCGGCGCCGGGTTGCGGCAGCAAGGTCCGGTTGAACTGCATGAGGAACCGCGATCCGCCCGTGGTGCGCAACTGGTCGACGAGCAAGGGCCGGTACTGCACGGGCAGCGCCTTCATGAAACGCGAAGCCTGCACCACCGCGGGCGTCAGCAAGCCCGCCGTCTGCAGCACCTGCAGGCGGGCCTGATCGCGCAGCTGGTGGGTCCAGATCCCGAGCACCAGCCCCTGGCTCGCCAGCGCGCCCAGCAGCATGAACAGGATGATCCGGTTGCGCAGCGAGGCCGGCAGCAGCCGATGGCCCCAGCGCGCCAGGCGCCCGCCGTCGAACGGTGCGCTCGCCTCGCTCACGCCAGCCCCCATCGGTTGAGTTGGGCCATCTGGCGCCAGACGGTGCGCGCACTCAGCGCTGGCTGCCCCACGTAATCCCTCAGGAGCTGAGCCATCAGATCACTGCGCAGGCCATGGAAACCGATGCGGTGCGCGAGCCCAGCCACCATGCGCAGCCCCGGCTCTGAAAGCGCCATCCAGTGCTGGCGGTGCGCCGGATCGGACGAATAGGCCGTCAGCGCGCGCAGCACCGGCACCGACCCCTTGGCGCTGTTGTAGGCCACTTGCACGGCCGGCGACAGCAGCACCTGCGCGAGCGCCTGCACCTCGGCCTTGCGTTCGGGCGGGGTGTCGAACGCGGCCAGGCTGTCCACCTGGAACAGAAACAGGTCTTCGGTGCCCGGTACTTCGGTCACCACGTAGTCGCGCCCTTCACGCAGCCCCCACGCGGCCAGTTCGCCCCGGCTCCAGTCGGGCATGAACCACAGCCCCGCCCGCCCGAGAAGAAATTCGCGCCCGGCCTGAGCCCACCCGGTCATGCGGCGTTGCGCCACCGGCACCAGCCCGCGCAGCCGGCGCAGGCGTTCCAGCGCGGCCGCCACCCCCGGCTGCTCCCAGCCCCCGGGGCCGGACAGGGCCTCGAACCCCTGCGCCCCCAGCTCCGACAGCAACAGATTTTCAAACAGGTGCAGCAGTTGCCAGCCCTGATCGCTCCACACCAGCGGCGCGATGCCCTCGCGGTCGAGCGCCCGGGCCGCCTCCTGCAACGCGTCCCAACTGGTGGGCTGCGGCAGGCCGAGCCGGTCCCAGTGGCCCTTGTGGCAGACCAGGGTGTTGAGCCGGTGCACGCCCAGCGGAATGCCCATCACCCGGCCACCGACCCGCACCGCGTCCAGGGCCTGCGGCAGCAAACCACCCAGCCAGGCCGGCGCCGCCGCACCGTCCTGCGCCAGTTCGGCCAGGAAATCACCCTCCCCCAGCTGGCGCAGATGGCCCGCCGGCACATGGGCCAGATCGGGGGGGTCGCCCGACAGCAAGCGTGTGCGCAGCACCGTGGCGGCCGAAGGCCGCGCGCCGCCGGGCACGGCCGCATTGCGCCAGACCTTGTGGTCGTGATTGGCGACCGATTCCAGCGCGTCCAGCGCCAGCCGCTCACTCGACGACGTCCACCAGTGCAGCACCTCCAGCGGCCCACTGTCGGCCGCGCGCAGTGCCGATCTGGCAGGGTCTGCCAGACCGGACAGCGCCACTGCCAGATACTTGCACGTCAACCGCCGTTGCCGGCGCCATCTGTCCATAAGCTTTCAACCCCAACGACGGATCGCATCCCATATGTCTGTTTCTTTTTTTCGATGACCAGGATGCCTGTTTCTGCCTTCGCCATTTGCAGCCTGATCCCCGTGCGGCGTCGGGTTCACCGTGCCCTGAACCGCGCCGTCACCGCACTGTACCGCTGGATCGCCGTGGTCCTGCTGGGAACTTGCGCAACAGCGGCAACGGCAACGGCAACGGCCCAGACGCTGATCCTGGAAAGCTGGCGCCCGGAAGACCAGGTGCTGTGGGACAAAACCCTGCTGCCCGCGTTCGAACAGGGGCACCCCGGCATCCGGGTCCGCTTTGCGCCCACCGTGCGCGTGCTCTACGACCAAGCCCTGACCACCCGGCTTGAGCGGCGCATGGCGGGCGACCTCATCAGTTGCCGGCCCTTCGACGCGGCCCAGCGCCTGTTCCGGCAAGGCCATCTGGTCGCGCTCGATGGCCTGCCCGCCCTGAACCAGTTTCCGGCCAACGCCCTGCGCGCCTGGCAGACCGAAGATGGCCGCCACACCTACTGCCTGCCCGTGGCGTCGGTGACACACGGCATCTTCTACAACCGCGCGCTGTTCCGGCATCTGCGCCTGACCCCGCCGCGCGACGAGGCCACATGGCTGGACGCGATGGCACGCCTGCGGGACATCCCCGGACTGACCCCGTTGGCCTTCGGCACCGCCGACCGCTGGGAAGCCCACCAGCTGCTGTTCACCACCCTGGGCCCCAGCCGCTGGGAGGGCGAGGCGGGCCGCCAGCGCCTGCTGGCCGGCAAGGCCCGGCTGACCGATCCGCCCTTCGTCGACACCTGGGCCCTGATGGAGCGCCTCACGGACTACATGCCGCCCGACTACATGACGCTGGGCTACGAAGAAGCCATGGACATCTTCGGCCGCGGCGCAGCCGGCATGCGCCCGGGAGGCTCGTGGGAAATCCAGGCCCTGCGCCGCTACCGCTGGCTGGATCTGGACGCGTTCCCGCCGCCGGCCGTGCAGGCCGGCACTCCCTGCCAGGTCACCGACCACATGGATCTGGGCATCGGCATCAATCCGGCCAGCCCGAACGTGCAGGCCGCCCGGGTCTTTCTGGACTGGCTGGCGTCGCCCGCCTTCAGCCAGCTCTATGCCAACGCGGCCATCGGTTTCTATCCCCTGTCGAAGCACCCGGTCACCATCCGGGATCCGCTGGCCGAACGCATGCGCCAGTGGCGCCAGCAGTGCCAGACCACCATCCGGCTCAACGCCGACCAGATCAATGGCGACGACAGCGGGATGGAAGAGGCCTTCTGGAACGCGGGCGCGATGGTGATGGACCACCACCTCTCGCCAGCGCAGGCGGCTGCGCGCCTGCAGCGGCGCCTGGACCAGCAACGGGCGCAGGAGCGCCCGCCACGCCGCCCGGGCAACGATCGCGCCACCGCGCCGTGAGGCGCACGCCAGACCGGGCCATCACCGAAGCGCTTGCCAGCCGCATTTGCCTACCTTATAGTAGGCAAATGCCTGCCGCCACCGTCTCCCGCCACACGCAGACCGACACCCGCCAACTCATCCTGCGGCTGGCGCGCGAACTGCTGCTCACACGCTCCTACCTGGGCCTGAACTTCCAGGCGCTGGCCGACCAGGTCGGCATCCGCAAGGCCAGCCTTTACCACCACTTTCCGTCCAAAGAAGCGCTCGGCGTGAGCCTGGTGGACGAAGCCCGACAACGCTTCGAACGCTGGCAGGCCGGCGTCACCAGCGAACCCGCTGCGCGCCAGGTGCTGGCCTACATCCGCCTGTTCCGCGACCAGATCGGTGCCGGCACCCGGGTCTGTCCGGTGGGGGCCACCGCCGGCGAATGGAGTTGCCTGGAGCCTTCGCTGCAAAGTGCCGTGCAGGCGCTCTGGCGCACCCAGACCGACTGGCTGACCGGGGTGTTCCAGCGGCTCGATCTGCCGGCCCCGTCGGGGAGCAGCGGCCCGGACGCCGCCCGGCAATGGGCCACCCACGTCAGCGCGGTCTGCCAGGGTGCCCTGATGCACGCCCGCGTCCAGAGCGACCCGAAAGTCTTCGATGCGGCGGTTGCCCCGCTGATCGACCGCCTTCCCCGCGCCTGACCCCTCCTCGCCCGCACAGGCCTGCCTGTGCGTTTTTTTGCCCTTTTAAACTACCTTTTGGTAGGTAGATATGCAAACCTCTTCACCCACCCCATCACCCTGGCCCGTCTTCTTCACCGCCAGCGTGGCGGTGTTCCTGGTCTCGCTCGACGCCACCGTGCTGTTCGCCGCGTTTCCGGCCCTGCGGCAGAGTTTCGCAACCGCCGCGACCACCGACCTGTCCTGGGTGATCAACGCCTACACCGTGGTCTACGCCGCGCTGCTGGTGCCCGCCGGCCGGCTGGCCGACACGCACGGCCGGCGGCGCATGTTCCTGCTCGGCCTGGGCCTGTTCCTGCTGGCCTCGCTGGCCTGCGGTCTGGCGCCCGGGGTGGGGGCACTGGTGGCGACGCGGGCCGTGCAGGCCGCCGGTGCTGCGCTGCTGACGCCCGCTTCCCTGTCCATCGTGCTGGCCGCCTTCCCGGTGGAAAAGCGGGCCGTGGCCGTGAGCCTCTGGGGCGCGGTGAGCGGGCTGGCCGCCGCCGTCGGCCCCAGCCTGGGGTCGTGGCTGGTCGACAGCCTGGGCTGGCGCTGGGCGTTCTTCATCAACCTGCCACCGGCACTGTGGTCGCTGTGGCGCGCCCGATCAAGACTCGCCCCCGATGCGGCGCCGGCCGCGCCACGGCGCGTCGACGCGGTGGGCGTGCTGCTGCTGATCGCTGCCGTGGGTGCGCTCACGGGCGGGGTACTGCACCTGGAATCGCACGCCTGGTACCAGCCGCCGGTGCTGGTGGCCCTGCTGGCCGGCCTGGCCGTGCTGGCGCTGTTCGTGGCCTGGGCCCGCCGCCACCCCGCGCCCGCGGTGGACCTGCGCCTGTTCGCCCACCCCACCTACCGCGCGGTCAACCTGGCCACGCTGGCCTTCGGCACCGCCTTCGCCATGATGTTCTTCGGCTTCTTTTTCTTCATGACCGGGATCTGGCACTACAGCCTGCCGCGCGCCGGCCTGGCCATGACACCGGGCCCGTTGATGGTGGTGCCCACAGCCCTGCTGGCCGGGCGCATCGCCGCGCGTGCCGGGCACCGGCCGGTGCTGATCGCCGGCTGCCTGCTGGTGGCCGCCGGCGGCCTGTGGCAAGCCCATGTGCCCGGCCTGACCCCCGCCTACCTCACGCACTGGCTACCGAGCCAGCTCATGACCGGCATCGGTGTCGGTCTGGCCATGCCCTCGCTGGCGGGCGCCGCCGTGGCCAGCCTGGGGCCGACCCACTTCGGCGTCGGCAGCGCCGTCAACCAGGCGGTGCGCCAGTTCGGCAGCGTGCTCGGCGTGGCTCTAACGGTGGTGATGCTCGGGGGAGCCGTTTTCACCCTGGCCGACTATCAGAAGCTGAGCCACAGCTACGCCGCCCTGTCCCTGCTGGCGGCCGTGTTGTGCCTACCGGTCAACACCCGCCCTGCCCGTTGATGACCAACCTGTCCCCACCCCAGTCCGCCCCGACCGACCCGGTCCTGCAGGCCGCGCAGCAGGTCCTTCGCGTCAAGCCCAGCCCACCCCGCGCCTGGCCCACCGGCACCGTGAGCACCACCTTCGACATCGAGGCCCCGGCCGGTTGGCCCGACGGCCCCCGCGTGCCGGTGACCCTGCATCGCCGTGGTGAGGGCCCAGCGGTCCTGCTGGTGCACGGCTGGCAGAGCCAGGCCGCCGACCTGATGCCCCTGGGCGACGCCCTGATCGCGGCCGGCTTTTCGGTCTGGGCGCCCGACCTGCCCGGCCACGGCCATTCCGGTGGCCAGCACCTGGCCATCCCGCAGGCGGCCAACGCCTTGCGCGAGATCGGCCGGCTCGCCGGGCCGTTCGCGCTGGCCATCGGCCACTCCTACGGCGGCGCCAGTCTGGTGCACGCGCTGGCGCAGGGCCTGGCTGTCCAGCGGGTGGTGCTGCTCGCCGCCCCCACCCACTACGGCCAGTTCGTCCGCCTCGCGGCACGGCAACGCGGCCTCGATGCCGCGCAGACCGAGGCCCTGCTGGCGCGCCTGCACGAAGTCACTGGCGAACACCCGGACCGCATCGACATGGCGCGGCAGGCCGAGGCGCTGAGCGCACCGGCTTTGCTGATGCATTCGGCCGACGACACCGTGGTGCCGGCCGCTGGCCTGCACGCCGTGGCACAGCGTTGGCGCGGCGCGCGCTGGCACCCGCTGGAAGGGCTGGGCCATTTCCGCCTGCTGGACGACCCGGGCGTGCTGCAGACCATCCGGCGATTCGCCGCCGAATCCCCCCCGCCAGCGGCCCTCAGCGCTGCGGCGGCATGAAGGCCGTGCTCGCCGGCCGCCCCGGCACCGACAGCACCGCCTGGGCCGGGGCGCTTTGCGCCAGCAGCGCCCCCCGGCGCCAGACCTTCAGCCGCGTGGCGCGCAGGCGGACCGCCTCCACCGGGTTCCGCGCCTGCAGCAGCACGAAGCTGGCGTCCCTGCCGGTCTCGATGCCGTAACCGCCGAGCCCCATCACCTGCGCGGCGTTCACCGTCACCGCGTCGAAGCACTGGCGCATGCCGGCCTGGCTGGTCATCTGGGCCACGTGCAGGCCCATGTGCGCCACCTCCAGCATGTCGCCGCTGCCCAGGCTGTACCAGGGGTCCATCACACAGTCGTGGCCGAAGGCCACCGTCACACCGGCGGCCATGAGTTCGGGCACGCGCGTCATGCCACGGCGCTTGGGGTACGTGTCGTGCCGCCCCTGCAGGGTGATGTTGATCAGCGGGTTGGCCACCGCGCTCACGCCCGCCTCGGCGATCAGCGGGATCAGCTTGCTCACGTAGTAGTTGTCCATGCTGTGCATGGAAGTCAGGTGCGAGCCGTTGACGCGGCCCTGCAGGCCCAGGCGCTGCGTCTCGCAGGCCAGGGTTTCGATGTGGCGGCTCAGCGGGTCGTCGCTCTCGTCGCAGTGCATGTCGACGCGCAGCCCGCGCTGCGCCGCCAGTTCGCACAGCAGCTTCACGCTGGCGGCGCCGTCGGCCATGGTGCGCTCGAAGTGCGGGATGCCACCGACCACGTCCACACCGAGGTCGAGTGCACGGATCAGGTTCTCCATCCCGCCGGGGCTGCGCAGCACGCCGTCCTGAGGAAAAGCCACCAGTTGCAGTTCCAGGTAGGGCGCAACGCGCCGTTTCACTTCGAGCATCGCGCGCACCGGCAGCAGGCTCGGGTCGCTGGTGTCCACATGGCTGCGAATGGCCAGCAGGCCCTTGGCCACGGCCCAGTCGCAGTAGGCCAGCGCGCGCTCGACCAGGGCCTCTTCGGTCAGCAGTGGCTTCAGCTCGCCCCAGAGCGCGATGCCTTCGAGCAGCGTGCCGCTGGCGTTCACGCGCGGCAGGCCGTAGCTCAGCGTGGCGTCCATGTGGAAATGCGGATCGCAGAACGGCGGCGTCAGCAACTGGCCGGCGGCGTCAACCGTCTCGCGGGCCGGGGCCTCCAGCGCGGGGGCGACGTCGACGATGCGGCCGTCCCGCACGGCCACCGACATGCCGGTGCGGCCGTCGGGCAGGGAAGCCTGGGTGATGAGCAGGTCGAGCATGGTGGTTCCGGTGCGGTTTCGTGGGTGGTTTCGGTGATGGGCAACGGACCTTCATGCAGGAAACGCGCCCGCGTGGTCAAGGCAGCAGGGCGGCTCCGCGTTCAACGGCCCAGAACCCCCAGCCCTGCTGATCGATGAGGGACTGGCAACGCCGCGCCAGTGCATCGCTGGCCTCGCGATCCAGCGGCGCGGGGAAATGGGCCATGGCCCGCGCATCGGCATTCAGCGCAGCGAAAGCGGGCAGGTCCTCCTCGCGCCAAGCACGCAGCCGCACGCGCTCGCCGCGCAGCCAATCCGGCGCCACCGACGACCACCCGGCCGGTGCCTGGCGAGAACGCCCGCCGCTCACACCGCGCCGGGCAGCGCGCCCCGCAAGCGCGCCGCATGGTCCTGCAACACGCTGGCCGGCGGGTCCTTGCGCGGCCAGCTCAGCGCAATGCCGTCGTCCTCGTGGCGGGGCACCACATGCAGATGGAAATGGAACACGGTCTGGTCGCCCTCGCGGCCGTTGGCCTGCAGCAGGGTCAGGCCCGGCGGATCGAACACCGCCTTCACCGCCTGCGCCACCCGCTGCGCGGTCTGCATCACGGCGGCGGCTTCTTCGGGCGTGATCTCCAGCAGGTTGGCCGCGTGGCGGCGCGTGGCCACCAGCACGTGGCCGGGGTTGACCTGACCGAGGTCCATGAAGGCGATGGTGAGCGCGTCTTCGTACACGCGAGCAGCGGGAATTTCACCGGCCACCAGGCGGCAGAAAATGCACTGGCCGGGTGGCGAAGTGTCAACGAACTGGGGCATGGAGGAGCTTCCTGTTGGCAAGGTTCGATCAAGCGTACACGCTCTGCCATTCCCCAGGGGTGCCGGGCCTCTTTGTTCGGCGCCCTGCCCTATGCCCGATCAGCCGTCAGAAGGCACGCACCAGCCCCAGTTCGAGGCCGCGCGAGTCCTGCCTGGCCACACCTGGCTGGGTGGAGCCCACAGTGGCGTTGGAAGCGCCCTTGTTGTGTATCTGCGAGTAGGCGCCATAGAGCATGGTCGCTTGGACAAGCGGTGCAGATACCCCAGCGCGAACTGCCGGGGCATCGTTGCCGTCGGTGCTGGCGCCAGAGGCGTCTTTGGGCACAGAGGAAGCGCACAGCGTGCCATGGGTGCCCACCGGCACGCCACGTGGCCCTCGGGCATAGCCCAGCCGCGCGCCGACGTACCTTTTTCCCGGCATGCCTTCGCTTGGCGCGTACATCACCTGACCGTTGAAGCCACCCAGATCGGCCGGCAGAAAGTAGGAGATGGCATGGTCGGTTCGGCTTGACGTGGTGGCACCACTGCCCAGCGCGTAGCCGCTGCCGCCGAACACGTTCTGTACCGATCCTGCATCGTTGACGGCAAACGGGTCGTAATAGACAAAGCCCTGGAAGCTGGCGGTGAGGTCGGGCCCCACGCGCAACTCACCCCCGGAGCCCTTGAGGCCCGGTGTGGAGCGGCTGTGAAAAACACGCGGCGGTGTGGTCCCCGTGTCGGGGCTGAACGCCGTTTCCAGCCAGAAGCCCGCAGTCAAGCCGCCGCCGAGGTCCTCGGTGCCTCGAAAGCCCAGCCGGCTGCCCACCACAATGCTGTGATGCACCTCCGTTCTCGAGGCCTGGCCGACCTCAATGCGGCGAAGATTGACGTCCAGCAGGCCGAATACCGTGACGTTCGATTGCGCCCAGGCAACGCCCAGCGGCGCAACGGCCGCAGCAAGGGCCACTGCGGATCTTTTTATTGGTTTGTCTCCAGTTCAGGAATGGGTGGTGGAAAACGACGGCGCCACCGGAAGGTGTCAAGTAGCGTCCGGATAGAGCCCGCTCATGCGGGCTTTCAGGCGCGCCAGTCCGAGCAGCGTGTTGATCTCGGGTGTGGCGATCTGAAGCTGTTGCGCGATCTCCACGACAACCGCTACCAGCGCGTCGAGTTCCAGGGGTTTGCCGGATTCGGCATCCTGCAACATGGAGGTGCGGAAAGCACCCAGCTGGCGGGTCATGGCGTGCCGCTGCTCAGGATCGGCGTCAATGGGCAGACCGATGCGCTCGCCAATCGCCGCCGCCTCGCTCATGCAGCGCGACATGAAGGCCCGCACAAAGTCGTCATCGAGGATGCGATCGCCGGTGGCGCCGGTGAGCGCCGAGACCGGGTTCACCGTCATGTTGCCCCACAGCTTGAACCAGATCTCGCGCTGGATGGATTCGGCGGGTTCCACATCAAAGCCGCCGCTGCGCAGCAGCCGGATCAGGTGCTGGCTGCGCGCAGAGTCGGCGCCGCCGCCGGACTCACCCACGATGAGGCGTTGGCCCGCAACGTGCTGCACCACACCCGCCGCTGGCGAGGTGGCGGACAAGTGCGTCACGCAGCCGATCACCCGTTCGGGTGGAATGGCGCGCGAAATCGCGCCTCCCCGGTCGACGCTCGCCAGCGTCAGGGACGCCAGCGCCGGGGCCATGCCGTGGAAGAACCACCAGGGCACGCCATTCATGGCCGAGAGCACGGTGGTGCGCGCGCCCATCAGCGGTGCGATGGCGGCCGCCACGTCGGCCAGCCCGGTGGTCTTCACGGCCACCACCACGATGTCCTGCACGCCCAGGTCGGCGGGACGGTCCGTGACACGGATGGCATGGTGCGAGGTGACGGGCTGCCCTTGCACGGTCTCGCGCAAGACCAGGCCGTGCGCACGGACGGCCGACAGCGTGGCACCGCGCGCCACGGCGTTCACCACCACGCCCGAGCGCGCCAGCCGGGCGGCCAGCAGGCCGCCGACGGCGCCGAGCCCGTAAATGCACAGCGTCGTCATGCCCGGTCCTGCGCAGGGTCGAGATCGCGGTAGGACGGATCGATGCGGTCGACCTGCCGCATCAGCGCAGCGAACACGTCGCGGCCCGCGCCATGCGCCGGGTCGAACTGCAGTGCGTCGGCGCTGGCCTTGATCTGTATGACTTCGGAAATGGGCAGCGTCGGCCCAAGCGCAGCGCCCGCCACCTGGATTTCGCACGCGCGCTGCAAAGTCCACAGGTAGGCAAACGCCTGCGCAAGGTTGCTGCCCCAGGTCAGCAGGCCGTGATTGCGCAGCACCACGGCCTGGCGGTCACCGATGGAGCGAACCACCCGAGGCCCCTCCTCCGCGTGCACCGTGATGCCCTCGAAGTCGTGGTAAGCCACCCGGTCATGGAGCTGCGCGGCGTAGAAGTTGTCCATCGTCAGCCCCTGGCGACTGCCGGCGACAGCACAGCCTGCCGTGGTGTGCGTGTGCATCACGCAATGCGCTTCAGCAATGCCCTGGTGAATCGCCGCGTGGAGGGTGAAGCCGGCCGGATTCACCGGCCAGCGGGACGGCTCCACGATGCGGCCTGAGAGATCCACGCGCACCAGGTTGGACGCCGTGACCTCGCTGTAGTGCAGGCCGAACGGGTTGATCAGGAAGTGCTTCTCAGGACCGGGAAGGCGCACCGTGATGTGGTTGTAGATCAGCTCGGTCCAGCCGAGCAGGTGAAAGATGCGGTAGCAAGCGGCAAGCTCGTTGCGCAACGCGTGCTCTTCGGCGGTCATGGCGGGGTTCATGGCGTTTTGATGGCAACAGGTGGAATGAACAGGGAACTCACGGGCCGACCCTGCTCCATGGCCTGGATCGCGCTGAACAGTGCGGACTCACCCTGATCGCCCAGCGCGTCGCGCACCAACAGGCTGAACTTGGCCCGCAGCTCGGTGGGGGTCAGCATGGTCTCGGGTTCGCCGCGCGGCTGGTAGACGAACTCGCGCCACATCTGCCCGTCGGCGCCGCGAATCTCCACCACACCGGAGAAGGCGGTCGGGAAATTCGCCTCGCATTCGGCGTCCTCGTACACGTCGATGCGCTGCATCAGCGCACGGATATCCGGATCGGCAAGCGCGGCTTCGTAGTCGTCCCAGCCCATGCGCCGGTGCTTGAGCGCGATGGACAGGCACAGGTGGGTGGAGAACTGGCAGTCGACGACGTTCTGTGGCTCGCGCCGCCGCGCCTGGGGTTCGCCCACCACGAACACGCTGCGCCGGGCCAGGCCGACACGCACCGATTCGATCTGGTCGATGCGGATGTCGTGACGGGCGTGCAGCGCCATGACCGCGTCCAGCGGGGCATGGATGCCGCGGCAGCAGGGGTAGGGCTTGAGGCCCGAGCGCAGGATTTCCCAGTCGGTTCCCAGCCCCTGCACGGCCTTTTCGGGCTGCGGTTCGGGCGAATAGAGCTTGAAGAAACCTTCCCGTCCTTCGAAGGCCTGTGTCGCTCCGGTGTAGCCCCGGCGCGCCAGGGATGCCGCCAGCACGCCACCAGCGGCGGCATTGCCCACGTGAAACCGCTTGGTCCAGGCACCGTTCACCACGAACTGCCCCGTGCCGGCCGATTCGCTGAGCGCAGTGCCGAAGGCGTGCTCCATCTGCAACGGATCGAGGCCGAGCAGATGACCAGCCGCCGCAGTGGCCCCGAACACGCCCACCGTGGCGCTGGGGTGGAAACCCCGTTCGCCATGCTTGAGCACCGGCAGGCCGAGAGCCACCCGGATCATGACCTCATAGCCGGCCACGATGGCGGTGAGCAGCGCCCGGGTATCGGCATCGACCATCTGCGCCGCAGCGAGGGCCGCCGCGATGACCGGCGCACCCGGGTGCAGCTGGGCCGGCGCATGGGTATCGTCGAAATCCAGGCTGTGCGCAGCGGCGCCCGCGAGCAGCGCGGCCGCCTGCGGTCGCCAGCGCTCGGCGCTGCCCTGCACCAGGGTTCGACCTCCGTCCAGGTCGAGGTCGCGCAGCGCCGCTTTCAGCACCAGGGTGGAATCGAGCGCCTGCGATCGGATGATGATGCCGCTCAGGTCCATGAAGAGCAGCTTGCAACGCTCGACGACGTCGGTCGGGAGGTCCTCGAAGCGCAGGCCGGCGGCGAAGCAGGCCAGGGTCCGGGTGACGGCGATGTCGGGGGTGTCGGAAGCAACAGGGGTCATGCGGGTGTCCGGTGGCAAAGGGGCGAGGCTCAGGCTGTCTGCTTGATGGCCGGGATACCCCGGCGCACGAAGGCAGCGAAGTCCGGCGAGAGCTGGAAGCTGTCCTCGAGGTTGATCCACATGCGCAGCAGGTAGCGTTTGCGACCGTCTTCGTGGTCGAAGTAGTTGCTGCGTGAGTGCAGCGTGATGTAGTTGTTGATGATCTGGATGTCGCCGGGCTCCAGCATCATGTCCACCCGCATGTCCTCGCGGGTGCCGAGCTCGTGCACGTAGTCGATCGCCGCCTGCTGCAGCGGCGTCAGCGGCACGCCCCGCTTCTGGGCGCCAGTCTCGATGATCTTGCGGGCAAAGGCGCAGTTCACCCGGCCGTTGTTGTATTCGAAGACCGGGATCGGCGTGGCCGTGACCTCGTTGGGATCGGCGCTCGGGCCATAGCCGCGGTAGTCGTGGTAGAAGCCCTCGTACAGCACCTCCAGGTATTCGGGGTGGTGCTGCAGGATTTCGTTGTGGATGGCGACGGTGCTGACCAGGCTGCTCATGCCACCCTCCTTCGCCTTCTCCACGCACAGCAGCGACACCACGTCGGCCAGGTCGGTGTGCGGGTCCAGCAACTGGTTGGTGGTGTTGTTGCGGCGGTTGGGGTCCTTGGAGTCCAGCGCCAGATCGGTCACCGCCGCCACGAAATCGCCCGCGACGTTGTGGGAGATCACCTGCCCCATGTGCGTGCCCAGGCCCCAGTAGAGGGTCTTGATCTCGTCGAGCGAGTAGCGCTCGACGGGAAAGCCCTTGAGCAGCACGAAACCACGGCCATTGCGGATCTGGTAATCGATCTGCTTGAGCTTGACGCCGAGCAGCGGCAGCTCGAACGCCTCCTGGCCAAACTCGCCCCAGCTCAGGCCTTCGGCCCGGACCCGACGAAAGGCGGCGTCGAGCTCGTCGAGTTCGGCGGCGGTGAATTGGTAGATCCAGGAGCTGTCGTTGCGCACGTCGGCGCCCTTCCAGGCGGTGGCGTCCTGGACGATGCTGCGGAGAATGGTCTTGGTCATGCAATGGCCCTTGCTTCAGAGAGAGGTAACGTTCGGAGGGTGTGTGGTGCGCCGGCTCAGGGATCGAGCGGCGGCACTTCGAGGTCGACCAGCGGGCCGAACTGCTGACCGCCGAACAGGTCGGTGTCGGCCGGATCGCCGGAGGTGACGAGGCGCGGCACGGTCACCTTGATGGCATTGCCCGGCGCGTAGTTGAAGAGCCGCACCTTCGATGCGTCGACCTTGAAGAAGGCTGCCATCGCAGCCGGGTTGATCACGCCGCTGTCCACCACGTGCGCATAGCTGCGCGCGTCGGGGAACATGATGTCCAGCGTGAGCTGGAACGGGCCGGCGTTCTTGGTGCGGATAAGTTTGGCGATGTCGCGCAGTCGGGTCATGGTCAGGCCTCCTCGTAGCGGATGTGGTGCAGTTCGAGCGGGTCGTCGAGCTCCACCACGTGGTTGAGCACGAACTGGTAGGCCTCGCCCAGGTTCCAGAAATGCGGCGCGATGGGAAACGCCAGGTTCGACAGCAGGCCCTGCCATTGCGGCACGGCGTGGTGCAGCACCATGTGCGCCGCCTGACCGGCGATGGCATACGCCACCTCCTGCGTCTGCGCCAGGGTGACCATGAGCAGGCCGATTTCGTTGCCGATCCGCTCCGGGTACGGCTCGCGATCCCCCATCACGCCCGACTTGCCGTAGAGCTTGTAGTGGATCTGGTACTGCCCGCGGATCGAGGGACCGTAGACCGCCTCGACGTTCTCGGCAATGTGGTCTTTGAGGCCGTCAAACCAGCTGTCGAACTGCTCCAGGATCACCGGGTCACGCACGCCGCCGAGCACCATGGCGCGGTAGCCGATGCGGCTCGCGCCTTCGAGCTTGACGGTGTAGGGCATGGGGTTGAACGCGCTGCCGCTGACGCGCACCACACGCTCGTTGACGGCCTCGTAACGCGCGCCGGTGAGATCCATCTCGCCGCCGGGCTCCAGCATCCGGTACGGGTCGGCGGTCTCGTAGAGCGCGTGCGCCGCCACGCTGAGCGGCGAACACTGCTGCACCGGGCTCACCGGCTCCAGCGTGAAGTGCTCGTCGGTGATCGTGCAGATCATGCCCTCGGGCTTCTCCATCGTGACGACGGCGGCGCCGCCGCACTCCATGATCTTGGCCGCATGCCAGCACAGACCGGGCGGGAAGCCGCGCGCCACCGGGATGGCGGCGAAGATGGCGGCGTCGGTCGAGCGCCCCGCCAGCACCACATCGGCACCGCCCTCGAGCGCCGCCACGTAGGCCTCGGCGCCCATCATGGCAACGATGTGGTCGGCCTCCGTCAACACCGCCTCACTGATCTCCGGCGCCGGATCGAGCGCCCGGATCCTGCCTTCGCGGTACTTCTTCAGCAACAGTTCGCGCGGTGTCTCTGACTCGATCACCGCCAGGCGGAAATGCAGCCCCTCCTCCTGAGCGATCTCCAACACGATCTCGCGCACCCAGTTCAGGTTCCAGTTGCCGCCGCTGCCCCCGCACGAACCGATCAGCAGTGGCACGCCGATGGAGCGTGCGCCGGTGACCAGGATGCGCAGATCGCGCTTGACCGCGGCCCGCGAGAAGAAGGGCTTGTTGCCGCCGAGGTTGGCCGGACCGCCATCGGTCGACCCGGCGTCGCAGCCGATGAAGGCCAGATCGCGGGAGAGCGCGGCGCGGAAATGGTTTTCCGAGAAGCCAACCCCCAGCACACCGGTCGGTGAGAGGTAGCGAATGTGGCGGGTCATGTCTGTGTTTCCCATGGGTCGTTTGTCTTGTCTTGGTTATCGATACCAAAAGTTATTGAAAAGATAAAGAAAAGGCCACCACCTCACATCACCCGCGACAGGAAGCTGCGCAGGCGGTCGGTCCGGGGGTTGGACAGGGTTTCCCGTGCATCGCCCTGTTCGAGAATGCGCCCCCCTTCCATGAACACCACGCGGGTGGCGACCTCGCGTGCGAACGCGATCTCGTGCGTGACGATCACCATGGTCTTGCCGGCCTTGGCCAGGTCGGACACCACCGAAAGCACCTCGCCCACCAGTTCGGGGTCCAGGGCACTGGTCGGCTCGTCGAACAGCATGACCTTGGGCCGCATGGCCAATGCACGGGCAATTGCCACGCGCTGTTGCTGGCCGCCCGAAAGCATCTGGGGATAGGCCGTCACCTTCTCGGCCAGGCCCACCCGACCCAGCAGGTGGCGAGCACGGGTGCGGGCGTCGGCAGTGCTGTCGCCCAGAACCTGGACGGGCCCCTCCATCACGTTCTCCTCCACCGTCATGTGGGGAAACAAGCCGAACTGCTGGAACACCATGCCGAGCTGCTGGCGCTGCCGCGCCAGCTCGCGGGGGCCGAGCGCCCGCAGGTGGGCACCGTCCTGCCGGTAGCCCAGCAACTCGCCGTTCAGGTAGATCGATCCGCCTTCGATGGTTTCGAGCTGGTGGATGCAACGCACCAGCGTCGACTTGCCCGAGCCCGAGGGCCCGATGACGGCAACCACTTCGCCCTCGTCGATGTCCAGCGAGACCTCGTTGAGAACCTGGAAGCTGCCGTAGCGCTTGACGACCTTGTGCAGTCGCAGCACGTGCCCCTTGGGGCTGTTGGTGGTGGAGAGGTTGTCCATGGCGCGTCCTGTCTTCACACCTGTTCAGAGGCCAGCGGCACCTGCGTCGCATCGCGACGATGCCCTCGGGAGTAGTAGCGCTCCAGGCGCGACTGGCAGCCATACATCAGGGTGATGACCACGAGGTACCAGAACACGGCAACCATCAGCAGCGGCACGATCTCGTAGGTGCGGTTGTAGATGATCTGGACCGAGTGCAACAGGTCGTTCATGGCAATGACGCTCACCAGCGCAGTCGCCTTGGCCATGCCAATAACCTGGTTGCCCGTGGGCGGAATGATGAAGCGCATGGCCTGCGGAAAGATGATCCGGAAGAACGCCTTGGTCGGCGTCATGCCCAGGGCCTTGGCGGCATCGTGCTGGCGCGGGTCCACCGACGTCAGGCCGGCCCGCACGATCTCGGTCATGTAGGCCCCTTCGGCCAGACCCAGCCCCAGCAGGGCAGCCAGGAACGGTGTGATCACGGCGTTGGTCGGCCACTGGGCCAGCGGCGGCAGGAAGGGCAGCCCGACCGAGATGTCCGGGATCAGGTACGCCAGGTTGTACCAAAAGATCAGCTGGATCAGCAGCGGCGTGCCCCGGAACGCCCACAGGTAGGTCTGCGCCGCCCAGCGTCCCGGCCCGAAGTCGGACAACAGTGCCACCGCGACGATGGTCCCGATCACAATACCGATGACCATGGCGACGACGGTGAGCATCAGCGTCACCCCCAGACCGGTCAGGATGTTGGCCGAGAACAGGTATTTCCCCACCACGTTCCATTCGAACCGCGGGTTCGTGAACAGGAAATAGACGATCTGCAAAGCCGCCACCGTCAGCAACAGCGTCAGCCCCCAGCGCAGCGGGCTGGTGCGATGACGGGCCGCCGAAACGTCCACGGGCACGAACGCTCCGATGCCCGGCGAAGCGTCGGTGGAGGAAGACATGGGCATGGTTCCGCTGGTCAGCGTATTCATGTCACTTGCCGCTGGAAGGGTTCAACCGGGGCTCGGGCGCCTTGGCCAGGGCAAGGCCCCACTTTTCCATGATGCGGCCGTATTCGCCGGACGCCCAGAGCTGCTTGAGCGCATCGAGCAGCACGGGACTGATCTCCGACCCCTTCTTGAGCACAAAGCCCTGGAGCAGGATGCCCAGACCGTCGGTTTCATCGGTCTGGATCGTGAACCGGCCCGGGTTGCGCTGCTGCAGATAGAGCGCCGCCGCCAATTGCATGCCGGACACATCGGCCCGGCCGGACTGCACCGCCAGAATCGTTGCATTCTGATCGGACAGCGGAACCATCTGCACGGGTTGAGCCTTGTTGCCCAGGCAGCGTTCGCTCACCTTGTTGGCGTAGGCTTCCTGCGCGGAGCCCGCCGGAAACGCGATCCGCAAACCGCACAGGTCCTCCAGCCGCGACGTCTTGCGCCCACCGCTCACCGGCAAGACGAAGGCCGGTTTGCTCAGCAACCAGGTCAGGATGTCGTAGCGCTCTTCGCGCGGCTTGGTGGACAGCAGCGGCCCCGCCGACAGGTCGTAGCGCCCCGTGTCGATGCCCGCCAGCATGGCCGGCAGGTTGCTGACGATGCTCAGCTCGATCTTCACGCCCAGCAGCGGCTCCAGCGCCTTGGCCATGTCCGCATCGATGCCCGTGACGGTCTTGCCGTCGTCGCCCACGATGCGATAGGGTGCGAACGAGTCCCCGACCATCCTGAGCACCTTGGCGTTGCGCACCGACTCGGGCAGCCGGCCGAACAGCGGCGCGGACTGCGCGAACGCCCCAGGGCCGGCACTCCAGGCCAGCGCAGCCAATGCGCCCAGCACGAGGGAACGGCGCAGGGCTCGAACACGGCCTGCGCCTGCAAGGGGCAGGAATCGGGAAAGTCTTGATGGCATCGGGTGTCTCCTGTTGGGTACGCTTGCTCATGCAAGCCATTTGATTTGCATCAAATGTTATCGATATCATTTGTTATAGAAATCCGTGTTTACCCTTGACCCTTGGTGCCTCCCGAGAATGGCGCTCAACGTTCAGAATCCGACGCCATGAAAGCCCTGTCCCGATCTGTCGCCCCTGCCTCCACCGCTGCCCGCTCCGCCACGCGCCAGGGCAAACCCCTGGAGGACGCCAACACCCTGGCACCTGAGATGGCAGGCTTTCGCTTGCTCAAGCTCACCAATCTGATGACCCGCCCGTTCTTCGGGCAATTCGCAAAGCAGCATTCGCTGACCCTCAACGAATGGCGCTCCATCGTGGTACTGGCCAGCCGGCCTGGCAGCGCCGCCCAGGACATCAGCGCCTCCACCGGACTGCACCCGATGAACATCAGCCGTGCCGTGATCGCGCTGCGAAAACGGGGCCTGGTCGAGGAAGCCCGCGACCCCGACAACCATCGCCGCATGCTGCTGTGGCTGACCACCGCAGGCGATGCCTTGTTCAGGACCATTGCGCCGCATTCCGAAGCCCAGAACAAGCTGTTGTTCGACGTGCTCGAAGCGGAGGAACTGGCGGCCTTCGCACGCACACTGGAAAAACTCACCACGCGCGCGGAAGAGATCACCCGGGACGAATGAGCAGGGAATGGTCACAACGCCCGCAGTGGCGGAGGACGACTCAGCGTTCGCCCTGGCGATAAGGCTTCATCAGCGCCTGCGGATAGGCCGCCTTGCGGGCCACCAGCACCAGCGCCAGGATGGACAGCACATACGGCAGCATCAGGTAGACCTGATAGGGAATGGTGCTCGCGCCCGCTTGCTGCAGGCGCAGTTGCAGCGCGTCGAAGAAGGCGAACAGCAGGGCCCCCAGCAGCGCCTTGCCCGGCCGCCACGAGGCAAACACCACCAGCGCCACGCAGATCCAGCCACGGCCGTTGACCATGTTGAAGAAGAAGGCGTTGAACGCCGAAAGCGTGAGGAAGCTGCCAGCCACCCCCATCAGCGCAGAACCGGCCACGATGGCGCCCGTGCGCACCGCCGCCACCGACACGCCCTGCCCTTCGGCGGCCTGCGGGTTCTCGCCCACCATGCGCACCGCCAGCCCCACGGGCGTGCGGAACAGCACCCAGGCCGACAGCGGCACCAGGAGGATGGCCAGCAGCGTCAGCGGCGTTTGCGCCGACAGCACCGGAATGCCCAGCCCTTCCATGGGTGCGAACGGCGCGATGGTCGGCGGCGTGCTCACCTTCGGAAACGCCACCCGGTAGCCGTAGTACGAGAGCGCCGTCGCCAGCAGCGTGATGCCCAGACCCGCCACGTGTTGCGACAGCGCCAGGCCCACGGTGAGCAGCGCGTGCAGCAGGCCGAAGGCCGCGCCCGCCAGCGCGGCCACCGCCACACCGCCCCACAGCGGCAGGCCCTGGTAGACCGCGAGCCAGCCCGCGAACGCGCCGGCGACCATGATGCCCTCGATGCCCAGGTTGAGCACCCCGGCGCGTTCGCACCACAACACGCCCAGCGTGCCCAGGATCAAGGGCGTGGCGATGCGCAGCACCGCGACCCAGAACGCGGGGTTGAGCAGGATCTCGATCATTTCGGTCATGCCCTACCTCCACCTCAGGCGGTACTGCGCCAGCAGCGTGGCCACCAGCACCGACAGCAGCGCCACGGCCACGATCACGTCGGCCAGGTAGGTGGGCACGCCGATGGCGCGGCTCATGCTGTCGGCGCCCACCAGCACGCCGGCCACGAACACCCCGGCCGCGATCACGCCCAGCGGGTTCAGCCCGGCGAGCATCGCGATCACGATGCCGCTGTAGCCGTAGCCCGGCGACATGTCCAGGGTCACGTAGCTGGCGCGGCCCGCGACCTCGATGGCCCCGGCCAGCCCGGCCAGCGCGCCCGAAAGCAAGGCCACCAGCACCACGGTGCGGGTGACCGGCACGCCCGCGAACGCGGCAGCACGCGGGTTGGCACCCACGGCCCGGATGTCGAACCCCAGCACGGTGTACTTGAACAGCGCCCAGACCAGCAGTGCCAGCAGCACCGCCCCGATCAGGCCGCTGTGCACGCGCGTGCCTTCGACCAGGCGCGACAGTTCCAGCTCGGACACCAGCGACACGCTCTGCGGCCAGCCCATGGCCATCGGGTCCTTCATCACGCCGTCGAGCAAGGCCGAGACCAGCAGCAGCACGATGAAGTTGAGCAGCAGCGTGGTCACCACCTCGTCCACGCCCAGGCGTTGCTTCATGAGCGCGGGCCCGAGCAGCAGCAGCGCCCCGGCCAGCGCGGCGGCCAGCATCATCAGCGGGAACAGCAACCACAGCGGCAGCGCCAGCCCCTCGCCGCCGTGCAGGCCGCCCACGGCCACGGCGGCCAGTGCCCCGGCATACAACTGGCCTTCGGCGCCGATGTTGAACAGCCGTGCCCGGAAGGCCACCGTGGCCGCCAGCCCGGTGAGGATGAGCGGGATCGCGCGCGTGAGCGTTTCGCTCCACGCAAACAGCGAACCGAAAGCACCCTGCAGCAGCAAACCGTAGGTCTGCCCGACCGGGGCACCGGCCCACAGCACGAGCAGGCTGCTCACCAGCAGCGTGAAAGCGACCGCACCCAGCGGCGCCAGCACCAGGGCGGCGGCAGAGGCCTGGCTGCGCCGCTCAAGCCGCATGTCCGCTCCCGTGCCCGGCCATGGCCAGGCCAATGCTTTCGCGCGTCCAGACCTCGGCCGGCAGCGCCTGGGTGAGTCGGCCGTGGTGCATGACCGCGATGCGGTCGCCCAGCGTCATCACCTCTTCCAGATCGTCGGAGATCACGAGCACGGCGGCACCGGCATCGCGCGCGGCAATGAGTTGCTGCTGCACATAGGCCACGGCGCCGATGTCGAGCCCCCAGGTGGGCTGGTGGGCCACGATGAGGAAGGGGGCGCCCCTGTTCCGCTGCTGGCACGGCTCGCTGCCTCCCGAGGGGGCAGACGGCGCACACGCCACCGCTGCGTTGGGCGCAGACACCCCAACACCGACATTCCCGCGCAGGCGGGAATCCACCCAAGTCACGGGCTCCCCCGCGCTCCCCGGCTGCGCGACGGGGTCTTCGTTCATCGTCTCGTCCGCCTCCGGCGCCATCAGCGCCCGGCCCAGAATCAGTTTTTGCATGTTCCCCCCCGAGAGCGAACGCGCGGCGGCGAGCGGGCCGCCGCCGCGCACGTCGAAGGCATCGATGACCCGCTGGGCGTGCCGGCGCGCAGCGTCGCGGCGGACCCACGGTCCGCGCGAAAACGCGGGCGTGCGCAGGCGCTCGGACACGGCGTTCTCCCACACCGGCAGATCGCCCACCACGCCCACGGCATGGCGGTCTTCGGGGATGCGGGCCACGCCATGCGCCACCAGCCAGGCGGGCGAAGCCGGCAGCCCCTGATCACCCAGGCGCACGTCGCCCTCGCTGGCGCTGCGCACACCGCACAGCAGCTCGGCCAGGGCCACCTGCCCGTTGCCGGAGACACCGGCAACGGCAACGATCTCGCCCGCGTGCAGACGCAATGACACGTTGTCGAGCCGGTCGCGCACGCCGGCCGGCGTGCTCACACCCGCGAGCTCGCACACCACCTCACCCACGCGTTGCGAAGGGTGGCGTTCGGGCGCGGCCACCGCATGGCCCACCATCCATTGCGCCAGCTGCGCGGGCGTGGTGCCGGCGGCCGGTGCTTCGGCCACGAGCCGGCCCTGGCGCAGCACGGCCACGCGGTGCGACACCCGCAGCACCTCGGCCAGCTTGTGGCTGATGAAGATGATCGACAGCCCCTGCGCCACCATCTGCGACAGCGTGTCGAACAGCCCTTCGCTCTCCTGCGGTGTGAGCACCGCGGTGGGCTCATCAAGAATGAGGATGCGTGCGCCCCGGTACAGCGCCTTGAGAATTTCCACCCGCTGGCGCTCGCCCACCGAGAGGCTGCCCACCAGGGCGTCGGGCACCACCGGCAGGCCAAAGCGGCCGGCCACGGCCAGCAGGCGCGCCCTGGCTTCGGCACGGCGCGAACGCCAGCGCCAGAGCGGTTCGGTGCCCATCAGCACGTTGTCGAGCACCGACAGGTTGTCGGCCAGCGTGAAGTGCTGGTGCACCATGCCAATGCCGGCGGCCAGCGCCGCACGCGGGTTGCCGGGGGGCAGCGGCTGACCGAAGACCTCGATCTGCCCTTCATCGGCCACGTAATGCCCGAACAGGATCGACACCAGCGTCGATTTGCCCGCCCCGTTTTCGCCCAGCAGCGCCAGCACCTCACCTTCGCGCAGCGTCAGCGAAATGCCGTCGTTCGCCACCAGGGCGCCGAAGCGTTTGGTGATGCCGTCCAGGCGCAGCACCGTGGGACGCTCGCCCGGCGCGGGCGGCGCTGGGTTCACGGCTGCCACGCGCGCAGGAAGGCCAGCAGCACCTTGGCGGAGTTGTCGGCCGCCAGCCCGAAGAAGGTGCCCATTTCGTTTTCACCGTCGCCGCCACCGGCCAGGTCGCTCAGCGAGCGGAAGGCGATGTACGGCACGCCGTTGCTGTAGGCCACCTGGCCCACGGCCGCGGTTTCCATGTCGAGCACGTTGGCTTCAAACGTCTTGAAGGTGTATTCGCGGAAGGCCGCGTTGTCCATGAAGGCCTGGCCCGAAACGCCGTTGCCGCCCACCACCAGCTTGGGCGGGTTCGACAGGCACTTGCCCGGCGCGGTACAGGCCGACAGCGGCACCTTCAACTGGCGCGCTGCGGCCAGCATGCCGGGGTCGACCTCGAACCAGAACTTGCGGTGCACCTGGGGCTGCTGCACCGTCACCACCTCGACCGTGCGCGGGAAGAACATGCCGTAGTTGGGATGCATGGCGTCCTTCATGAAGGGCGGCGCCGTATAGCGGCCCGGCGCGGTTTCGCGCGCGATCAGCACCTCCAGGTACTGGCCCCATTGCTGCGGCACCGACACGTCGCCGATGTGCAGGCCCGGGTTCACGCCGCCGGCGATGCCGCTGAACACCAGCGCCTGCACGTTGAAGCGGTCGAGCACACGCTGCGTGTTCATGGCGGCGTTGACCATGCTGATGCCCGAGAGGAACAGCACCACCGGCCGACCGGCCAGCACGCCGGTGGTGAATTCCACGCCCTGCACCTGGTGGGTGACCGGATCGGCCAGTTGGCGGCGCAGCAGCGTCAGCTCGGGCGCAAAGGCCGAGAGCACCGCCACACGCGGGGTGTTGTCCAGGCGGGCGGCCGCGGTGGCGGCCTTGGCAGGCATCGCGGCCGTGGCCGACTGCGGCCCGGGGCCGGCACAGCCCCCGAGCAACAGCCCAACCCCGAGGGCGCAGGCCGCGCCTGCGGTGCGGCAGTGTTTCCAGACATTCATGGGCAGTTCCCTTCCTGGCGACCGGTCAGGTCGGTCAGGTCATTTGGTTGTGGACTTGGGCTGGGTGTCGTCCACCTTCACGGTGAACTTGCCCGCCAGGATGTCGGCTTCCTTGGCCTTGACCTTGGCCACGATGTCGGCCGGCACCTTCTTCTCGAACGTGCCCAGCGGCGCCAGGCTGCTGCCCTTGTGCTTCATCATCGAATACGGGCCGTAGTCCTCGGCCTTGAAAGCGCCGGCCTTGACCGCCTTGATGGCCGCGTCGATGCTGGGCTCCATGTGCCACAGGGCCGAGGCCACCACGGTGTCGGGGTAGTCGGCCTGGGTGTCGATCACGTTGCCGATGGCCAGCACCTTGCGCTCCTTGGCCGCGTCGCTGACGCCAAAACGTTCGGCGTACAGCACGTCGGCCCCCTTGTCGATCATGGCGAACGCCGCTTCCTTGGCCTTGGGCGGGTCGAACCAGCTGTTGATGAAGGTCACCGTGAACTCGACCTTCGGGTTGGTTTCCTTGGCGCCGGCCATGAAGGCGTGCATCAGGCGGTTGACCTCGGGGATCGGGAAGCCGCCGACCATGCCGATCTTGCCGCTCTTGGTCATGCCGCCGGCGATCATGCCGCTGAGGTAGGCCGGCTCCTGGATGTAGTTGTCGAAGACGCTGAAGTTGGGCGCCTGCGGCTTGCCCGAGGAACCCAGCAGGAACGAGGTCTTGGGGAAGTCCTTGGCGACCTTGCGCGCCGCCGTCTCCACCGCGAAGGCCTCGCCGACGATGAGCTGGTTGCCGCCCGTGGCGTACTCGCGCATGACGCGCTCGTAGTCGGCGTTGGCCACGTTCTCGCTGGCCTTGTATTCGATCTCGCCCCGCGCCTCGGCGGCCTTGAGCGCCTTGTGGATGCGGCTGACCCACTGCTGCTCGAACGGCACGGTGTAGATGGCGGCCACCTTGAGCTTGGCCTGGGCCTGGGCGAAGCCGGGCGCGGCAACCGCCAGGGCGGCGGCCAGGGCCATCAGGTGACGGCGTGGGAGAGCGGGGAACGGCATGGCGGGAACTCCTGCGAAGGGGTGGAGGATGGCGGGACGGAAAACCGGAAAACGCTGGCCGGGAACGCAGCCCTCATTGGGTGCCGAAGATGCGGTCGCCCGCGTCGCCCAGGCCCGGCAGGATGTAGCCGTGGCTGTCGAGTTCGCGGTCGATCGCGGCGGTGTAGATCGGCACGTCGGGGTGGGCCTGCTGCAGCGTGGCCACGCCTTCGGGTGCGGCCAGCAGGCAGACGAACTTGATGGATTTCGGGCCCAGTTCCTTGAGCCGGTCCACCGCCGCCACGGCCGAATTGCCGGTGGCCAGCATCGGGTCGACCACGACGATGTCGCGCTCCTGCATCTCGCCAGGCATCTTGAAGTAGTACTCGACGGCGGTCAACGTCTTGGGGTCGCGGTACAGGCCGATGTGGCCCACGCGCGCGCCGGGCACCACGCTGAGCATGCCGTCCAGGATGCCGGTGCCCGCACGCAGGATGGACACGAAGACCAGCTTCTTGCCGTCCATGACCTTGCCGGTGGTGAGTTCCAGCGGGGTTTCGACCTCGATGTCCTGCAGCGGCAGGTCGCGCGTGACCTCGTAGGTCATGAGCATGGCCAGCTCGCCCAGCAGGCGGCGGAAGCTGTTGGTGCTGGCGTCCCTGCGGCGCATGAGCGTGAGCTTGTGCTGCACCAGGGGATGATCGATGACGTGGACATTGCTCATGGTGAAGGCCTCTCGGGTCGGGAGAAATGTTCAGAAAACCGTGCCATCGCTGTCGATGGCCAGAGGCGGCAGACCGCCTCGCAAACGTTGTGCCAGCACGCGGCCGGCCGCCCAGGTGCCGCCTTCGAGCACGCAGGCCAGGGGCAGGCGGTCCGGGGTCAGCCGCAGTTCGCCGCGCACCAGCGGGGCCAGCTCGTCGAGCAGGGCCACCGTGAGCGCGCGCCATTCCACGATGAAGGGATCGCCCACCTGCCAGGTGCGGGTGGTGGCATCGGGCGGCAGGGGCTGAAGCACGCCGGCGTCGAGCAGCAGACCGCCGTTGCGGTATTCGGGCAGGCCGGTCAGGGCATCGAGCCCCTGCACCGCCACGCCCGCCCATTCGAAGGGCTCCAGCAGCGAATAGGTCAGCCACTGCGACAGCTTGTGGAACGGCATCCAGCCGCGCGTGAGCCCCGGGCCCTGCACGGCCGGGTGCGGCCAGCAATCGCCCAGCGACACGCCGTCGATGGCGTTCTGCGCCGGCCAGATGTCCGACAGCGTGTCCAGCAGCGCCTGCAGCACGTCGTGCGCCTCGATGGCCCGCCGCTCGGTCCCCACCAGCGCATCGAACAGCCCGCCCGGCCGGCCCAGCGGGCCGAAGCTGCCGGGCTGCGCCGCCAGCACCTCGCCCAGGCGGCGCAGCAGCGCGGCGCGCCCTTCCAGCCCGATCAGCGGGTTGTCGGCCCCCACCTGGAAAGCCGCCCCGAGCCGTTCGGCGGTCACGGCGCGCAAGCCGGCCGCATCCGCGCGCAGCGGCTGTTCGGGATCGCTGGAGAACAGCCCTGCCACGAAGGCGTGGAAGCTGGCCACGCCCAGGCCTTCGGAGCGGGTAAAGCGCTGGCCGCTGCCGGCCTCCTGGTAGCCCCAGGCCGCGCCCGCACCGGCATCGAGCAGCACGCTCACCAGCGCCAGGTCGATCTGTGCCCGCGCGCGCGCCGCAGCCGGCACCGCACCCAGCAGCACATCCAGCTGGCCGGCGCGGTCCACCCCGCCGGCCTCGAAGTGGCGCCAGCGGCTGTGGTACGGAATGCGCAGGTCCGGGTAGCGCGAACGCGTGACCTCGGCCACGGTGCGCGCCGCCTCCGGCAGGGCGCCGTCGTGGATGGCAAAAAACGCCGATTCGCCGCGCCGCGCCAGCGCCAGCAAGGCATGGGCGCGTTCGCGGATGGCGGTGGTGGCACGCAGCGCCTGCGCCGCGCCCGCCGCAGTGGTGGTGTCGGTGTCGGCCATGCTCACGCGTCCAGCCCCCGGCCCTTGGCCTTCTTGAGCTCCTCGGCATCGGGCACGGCGCCGGGGGTGAAGTAGCCGGCCGCCATCTTGGCGTCCATCTCCACGCGCGCATCGGCCGGGATGAGTTCGTCCGGGATGTTCACGCGCACGCCGACCTCGATGCCCGAGCCGGTGATCGCGTCGTACTTCATGTTGCTCATCGACACCAGCCGGTGGATCTTGCGGATGCCCAGCCAGTGCAGCACGTCGGGCATGAGCTCCTGGAAGCGCATGTCCTGCACGCCGGCCACGCATTCGGTGCGGGCGAAGTACTGGTCGGCCGTGTCGCCGCCGACCTGGCGCTTGCGCGCGTTGTAGACCAGGAACTTGGTCACCTCGCCCAGCGCCCGGCCTTCCTTGCGCGAATAGGCCACCAGGCCCACGCCGCCACGGCCACCAGCCTCCTGGGCCTGCGCGCCCAGAATGCACTCTTCGATGGCGTGCGTGAGGTAGGGCCGGCAGGTGCAGATGTCGGAGCCGAACACGTCGGAGCCGTTGCACTCGTCGTGCACGCGTGCGGTCAGTTCCACCTCGGGGTTGGCCAGATCGCGCGGGTCGCCAAAGATGTAGACGGTCTGCCCGCCGATGGGCGGCAGGAACACGTCCAGGTCGGACCGCGTGACGAGTTCGGGGTACATGCCGCCGGTTTCTTCGAACAGCACGCGGCGCAGATCGGTTTCGGAACAGCCGAAACGTTTGGCGACCTCGGGCAGGTACCACACGGGCTCGACCGCCACCTTGGTCACCAGCGCCGCGCCGCCTTCGAGCAGCAGCTTGCCGTCGGGCTTGAGGCGCCCTTTCTGCACCGCCTCGATCACCTCGGGCAGGATCACGTGCGCCTTGGTCACCGCGATGGTGGGGCGGATGTCGTAGCCCGCCGCCAGTTCGGTGGCGTATTCGCGCGCCACCTCGGCGCCCCAGGGGTCCATGCTGACGATCTTGCCCGGGTCGGCCCACTGCGGGTAGGGCCCGATCACGTCGGTCGGCGCGGTGTTCGTCAGGTCGGCCTTGTGCTCGCGACTGAGCGCGCCCGCCGCCACGGCCAGCGCCCGGTAGACGCTGTAGCTGCCACTGTGCGTGCCGATCACGTTGCGGTGCGCGCGGTTGGTGGTGGTGCCCACCAGCGGCCCGCGCTCGCGCGCCGTCACCGCGCCCCACCGGATGGGCAGGGCGCCGAAGCCGCCCGAATGCGAGGTGAGCCGGATGTGGCGCGGGTGCGGCGACTGGGCCGATGGCGGCAGCGCGGCCGGGGCCACGGCGGGAGCGGCGTCTTCAGACATGAAAGGCCTCCTCAGAAAAAGGCGCAGGGGGACACGGGGTGCCGGTATGAGCCGGTTTTTTGGACCAACTGGTCAAAACCGTAACAAAAACCATGCCACACGTCGACAGCGGATTTGCCCCAATGCGGTGCACCTTGCGCGGAGCGACCGTTTCAGCCCTGCCCCATTTCAGCTTCCCCTGGCGCCCCCCGGGTACCCACCTGCAGGCGGACACGGGGCGGCTGTCCGGACAGCTGCACGCCATACCCCAGCCGCCGCCCCATCGCCACCAGTGCCCCATGCCCGTGGTGGCCCAGCAGGCAGTGCAGTTCGGTGTCGGCCCGGCAGACCGCGGCCGACAGCAAGGCCGTGCCGAGCCCGAGGCGGCGCACGGGCCGCTGCACGCTCAGCGCCAGCTCCCAGGCCCCGGGTTCGGCCGTGGGCACCAGTTGCAGGGCGGCCAGCAGGCCTGCTCCGGTTCGCCGGCGCCAGCCCCACCAGCGCTGGGCCGGCCAGGAAATGCCGCGCACCCAGTTCCGCAGCGCGGCGTCGCCCAGCGTGCAACCGAAGCGGGCGTACCGGTCGTCGGTGTCCAGGGCCAGCAGGTGCACCGCCAGCGCGCGGCGGTCCTCCGCTGACAGCGGCACGAGCTCAAGCGTCGACCGCCACATAGACCAGCTCCGCCGATGTGCAGCGGTGGCGCGCCCCGGTGACCGGCGACTCGGCCCAGAGCTCGACCTGCACCCGCACCGAACGCTGGCCGGTGCCCGTCACGCGCGCCGTGACCTCGACCACATCGCCAACGACGGCGGGGGCGACGAAGTCCATGCGTTCGCTCGCGGCCATCACCACGCTGCGCCGCACCTGCCGCGTGGCCGCAACGAACCCGGCCTTGGCCATCCAGGCCATGGCCGGCCCGCCGTGCAGCACGCCACGGTGGTTGGCATGGCCCGGGAACACGATTTCGGCCACCCGTGCCCAGCCCGCCGGCGAGGCGCCATCGGCCGGACCGTCCGCCGCCTCCGGCGCGATGGCGGTGGCCGGTTCGGTCCCGGCCTGGCGCACCATCACGAATTCGCCGCGCAGGCAGTGCACCCGCTCGCCGCTGAGCAGGTCTTCGGCCGTCAGACTGGCTTCCACGGTGGCCGACCGGCGGCCGCGCTGCAGCACGCGGGCCTGGCATTCGACCGCAAAACCGGCCGGCGCGGGCGACGCGAAGTCCAGGCGCCCCACGGCGGCGGTGACCACCGCGCCGCGCAGCGCCTTGCTGCCCATGATGAACGCCAGGCGGTCGAGCATGGCCAGCGCCGCACCGCCGAACAGCGTGCCGTGGTGGTTGGATTGGTCGGGCCACACCAGGTCGACCACGACCAGGGGGGTGGGCAGCGCCGCCGCGGATGCGGGCGCCGGGAAAACGACAGATTCGGACAAGACAGACCTCCGTTGAAGGAGGCGAAGCGCACACCGATCGCAAGACGGCCTCCGCGCGCGAGCCCGCCCGGATGCCCGCGGCACGGAGCGCCACGGCAGCGGTAGACAAGGGTTTGCCACGCGGAACGGTCCCGCTCCGGGACACCCCGCCCAGGCACAGACACACACACCGCCCCGTGGCAGGTCTCCTGGCTCTCGGGTCGTCATCCGCTGCCAGCCTTCCCGGCACGAAGCCAGTGGCGTGGAGGGCAGCGGACTCGCCGATCACAGTTGCGGGGGCAGCCACAGACTGGGTTGGTGATCAACCGTTCTGTCGTTCCCTTTTCATTCTTGCGGTGGGGCAAGAAACCGCGGGGCCGGCGCAGTATACGGCCGCCCTGTGCCGCCGGGCGGGCCGGCCCCGGGGGTCGGTCAGCGCTGCGGCGCGCGCTTTTTCGCGGCCTCGTCGTCGATCAGTTCGTACCACATGGCGTTGAGCACGGCAAAAGCGGCGGCCAGCAACAGGCCGAGGATCCAGGCGAAGTACCACATGAGGATGTCCTTTCAGGGTCTGGTGGAATCAGTAGGCGTGGTCGCCATGGGTGATGTCGCGGGTGCGCACCTTGCCCCACATGACGCGGTACACCCAGCTCGTGTAAGCCAGGATCAGCGGCACGAAGATCACCGCGCACACCAGCATGATGAACAGGGTCTTGTGGCTCGACGAAGCGTCCCAGACCATCAGCGCCGAGCGCAGGTCGATCGACGAAGGCACGATGAAGGGGAACATCGACGCGCCCACGCTCAGGATGATGCCGGCGATGCCCAGCCCGCTGAACACCACCGTGAGGCCTTCCCAGCGCGCGCGCAGACCCAGCAGCGCCGCCAGCGTGCCGGCAAAGCCCAGCGCCGGAGCCAGCAGGGTCCAGGGGTGCTGCTGGTAGTTGCTGAACCAGGCGCCCGCCACGCCGGCGGTCACGGTCTTGAGCAGCGGATTGGACGGGCCATTGGCCAGGTGCGGGCTGCTCAACTGGTAGCCGGCCACGAAGGCCCACAGCAGCCACCCGGCCAGCGCGTACAGCACCAGGGTGCCCAGGGCCGCCAGCGAGGCGAAGCGGCGTGCCCGCTCGGCCACGGTGCCTTCGGTCTTGAGCGTCAGCCAGGCGCCGCCGTGCATGACCAGCATCGTCACCGACACCAGACCGCACAGCACCGCATACGGGTTGAGCAGGCCGAAGAACGTGCCTTCGTAGATCATCCGCATGTCGTCGGTGAAGCGGAACGGCACGCCCTGCAGCACGTTGCCGATGGCCACGCCGAAGATCAGCGCCGGCACGAAGCCGCCGACGAACAGCGCCCAGTCCCAGGCGCTGCGCCAGGTCGCGCTTTCGCGCTTGCTGCGGTACTTGAAGCCCACCGGCCGCAGGATGAGCGCGAACAGCGCCGCAAACATGGCGAGGTAGAAGCCCGAGAAAGACATGGCGTAGATGTGGGGCCAGGCCGCGAAGATCGCGCCGCCGCCGAGCACCAGCCACACCTGGTTGCCTTCCCACACCGGGCCGATGGTGTTGATGACGACACGCCGCTCCAGATCGGTGCGGGCGACGAAGGGCAGCAGCGCACCGACCCCGAGGTCGAAGCCGTCGGTGACGGCAAAGCCGATCAGCAGCACACCGAGCAGCAGCCACCAGATGACACGCAGGACGTCGTAGTCCAGAAGGGTATGAAGAATCATGGAATTTCTCCGCAGTGAGCGTGGGTGGGGCGGTCAGGCGGTATGCACCTTGCCGATGAGGGGCACGTCGGCGCCGGCAGCCGGCGGGGCGTCCGGCTCGGGGCCTTTGCGGATGGCCTTGAGCATGAGCTTCATCTCCACCACGATCAGCACCGTGTAGATGGCCACGAAGCCCAGCAGCGTGAACAGCACGGTGCTGGCGCCGAGTTCGGACACGGCCACGGCCGTGGGCAGAACACCTTCCACCGCCCAGGGCTGGCGGCCCAGTTCGGCCACGATCCAGCCGGCTTCGGCGGCGATCCAGGGCAAGGGAATCGACCACACCGCCAGCCTGAGCAGCCAGGGGTGGGCATCCAGGCGGCGGCGCGCCGACAGCCAGAAGAACGTGGCCGTGAGCACGATGAAGAACAACCCCAGGCCGACCATCAGGCGGAAGGACCAGAACAGCGGCGCCACCTGGGGCACGGTGTCCCAGGCCGCCTTCTCGATCTGCGCCTCCGTGGCCTGGCGCGGGTCGTCCACATAGGGCTTGAGCAGCAGGGCGTAGCCCAGCGAACGCCCTTGTGCGTCAAACGCCTGTTGCAGGTCCGACGGGATGGGCACGCCCGCGCCCAGCGCGCGGATCTTCTGCAAGGTGTCGTAGGCCTGCTGGCCTTCGCGGATGCGGCCCTTGGCGGCCGTCACCAGGTCTTCGATGCCGGTGATCTCTTCGGTCAGCGAGCGCGTGCCGATGAGGCCCATGACCCAGGGAATGTGCACCGCGTAGTGGGTCTGGCGCGCGGCCTGGTCGGGCAGACCGATGGCGGTGAACGAAGCCGGTGCCGGCTCGGTCTTCCACATGGCTTCGATGGCCGCCAGCTTCATCTTCTGGTGTTCGCTCGTGGCGTAACCGCTTTCATCGCCCAGCACCACCACCGACAGCGCAGCGGCCAGGCCGAACGAAGCCGCCACCGTCATCGAGCGCTTGGCCAGTTCGGTGTGCCGGCCCTTGAGCACGTACCAGGCCGACACGCCCAGCACGAACAGCGCGGCCACGGTGTAGCCGGCCGACACCGTGTGCACGAACTTGGCCTGCGCCACCGGGTTGAACAGCACCTCGTAGAAGCTGTCCACCTCCATGCGCAGGGTCTGCGGGTTGAGCTTGGCGCCCACGGGGTTCTGCATCCAGCCGTTGGCGATCAGGATCCACAGGGCCGAGAAGTTGGTGCCCAGCGCGACCAGCCAGGTCACCACGCAGTGCGCCACCTTGGACATGCGCTCCCAGCCGAAGAAGAACATGCCGACAAAGGTGGCTTCCAGGAAGAAGGCCATCAGCCCTTCGATGGCCAGCGGTGCGCCGAAGATGTCGCCCACGTAGTGGCTGTAGTAGCTCCAGTTCATGCCGAACTGGAACTCCATGACGATGCCGGTGGAGACACCGAGCGCGAAGTTGATGCCGAACAGAACGCCCCAGAATTTGGTCATCTGCCGCCAGATGGGGCGGCCGGTCATCACGTAGACGGTCTCCATGATGGCCAGCAGGATCGACAGCCCGAGCGTGAGCGGTACGAACAGAAAGTGGTAGAGCGCAGTCATCGCGAACTGCAGCCTTGACAGGCCGACGATGTCGAGATCCATGGCAGGTTTCCTTTCGAGGGGATCAGATCGAGAACACAAAAAAATCAGTCAATCAGGCCGCAAGGCCTGCAAGGCAGCGGCAAATCCGGCCGAGCCCCGGCGCAGGTCGTCGACCAGACGGCCCTGCCGGAACACCAGCAGGCGGTCGGCCAGCGCGGCCTCGCGCCGCAGATGGGTGGCGATCAGCAGCGTCCGCCCCTGGGCGTGGGACCGCAGCCGCTGCAACACGTCGCGCGCAATGGGTGGGTCCAGGCCTTCGGTCGGTTCGTCCAGCAACCACAGCGGGGTCGGGCGCAGCAGCAGCCGGGCCAGCGCCAGGCGGCGCATCTGCCCACCCGACAGCCCCAGCCCGCCTTCGCCCAGCGGCGTGTCCAGCCCGTTGGGCAGCGCCCGCACGTCGGCCGCCAGGCCGGCCGCGTCGAGCACCGCCCACAGCCGCTCATCATGGGCCTGCGGATCGGCCAGCCGCAGGTTGTCGCGCAGGCTGTCCTGAAACAGTTCGGTCCGCTGGGTGAGCCAGGTGCTGGGCAGCGCGCGCGCCGTGCCCGCAGACGGCCGCAGCTCGGCCGCGGCCAGCGCCAGCAGGGTGGACTTGCCCGCCCCGCTGGGGCCGATCACCGCCACCTGCTCGCCCACCGCGATGTGCAGGCTCAAGAGGTGCAGCGTGGGCTGGTGCACACCGGGGTAGGTGGCGCTGGCCTCGTGCACCACGAGTGCCGCACCGTCGGCAGGCACCGGTTCCGGCGTGGCCGGTGCGCCCTCGCCCGCCTGCAGACGGGGGGCCAGCCGGCGTGCCGCCAGCCAGCTGCGCCCG
>NZ_BSPB01000014.1:0-95124 GCF_030160815.1 Hydrogenophaga electricum
ACCTGACCATGGCGTTCTGCGGTCACACGCAGATCGACAACGTCGATGCCTCCGTGCTCCTCCCGGGCACTTTCCCTACCGCCTGAGGCCAGCGTTCGGGGGCGGCTCAGCGACCGATCCGGTCCAGCACGGGTTCAAGCACTTCCCAGTAGTCGGCCAGGTCCGGCCGGCTCATGGGGCTGGTGATGCCAAGCCAGGCATGGCCCTGACGCTCCACCTCGGTCTGGAGATCGGGCGTGACGCTGAGGTGCGTGCCCAGCCCGATGATGGTGGGCGTGTGGTGCACCTGGCGGCAGGCGCTCAGCACCTTGCCGACGATGCGGTGGTTCTGCTCGGCGTCGTCATCGAGCAGGATCACGACCGCTTCGTAGTTCGGCAGAAACGCATGGGTCATGCCCATGGCCAGCCCCTTGCGGGCGTTGGCGACGATGCGCACGCCGCACGGCCCCAGGCCCGGCAGGTCGAGGTAATCGCTTTCCACGTCGAGCGCGTCTTCCGAACTGCCGGCAAACCGGCGGCGGATGAGCGGGCGCGAGGTTTCGCGGGCCAGCCAGTTGATCAGGTCGAACGACACCGCCCGCCGCGCCGGCAGCAGCATCACGCGCGGGTAGGCGCCGCCGGCCGCCGGCATGTCGGGGTCGGACGGTGAGCACAGGCTCAGCCAGACCGAGGCGGGTTCCATCACGTCGCCCATTTCGTGCCGCTCCTTGAGCGCGAACACGCGCTGGGCGAAGTCGGCCGAGGTCTCGGTGGTCTGCACGATGGAGCCGATCCAGGGCCGCATCAGACGGGCCTTGCCGTGGCTGCGGTGGATGACGGTCAGGCCATGGTGGCGCGTGTCCTGGGCCACCCGGGTGACCAGGCGTTCGATGGCCGGCTCCGGCCCTTCGATCCACTGCACGAACCACCCGCACATGTTGAGCAGCGCCACGCGGATGCCATGCCCCTGGTTGTTGGCGATGGCGTGTTCCCGGATGCGCCGCATTTCGTCGAGCGCGGACCCCTTGACCTGGCTGACGCTGGCGTAGATCAGCCGGCCTACAGGCAGCAGCGGCACCTCGTTGCCAGAGTCGGGCCAACGGGTACTTTCGGGTTCATGCTCCGACACGCTCATGGGACAATCGCTCTCGTTCGACGTGCAGCGAGGCGCCCTATTGTGCGCCGCATCTGCCCCCGCTTCAATGGCGGGAATAACCACTTTCACCATCATGTCTTCGGCAGATTCCGACCAAACTGTAGCCCGCCCCACCACCCGCAGCGTGTCGCCCTGGTGGCGCGCCCTGACCATCGTGCTCGTGCTGGCCATGCTGCTGGGCTGGGCCGCCAGCGCCAGCCTGTACGAGCAGCTCAAAGCCCAGATCAGCCACCTGCAAGGTCGTCTGGCGCAGGTGCCGCAGGTGCGCCATGTGAGCGTGCTGCTGGACGCCCAGGGCCTGCCGGCCATGCTGGCCACCATGGACCCGCAGGAAGGCAAGCTGACGCTGCAGCGTCTCAACGACGTCAAGGAAGGGCGCGAGGACAGCATGCAGGTCTGGGCGGTGCCGGCCGAGGGCGCTCCGCGTTCGCTGGGCGTCATCGAAAGCAAATACCGGACGCTGCAGATGCCCGTGGCCGAAGCCGACCTGCAAGGCGTCACCGAACTGGCCATCAGCGCCGAGAACAAGGGCGGCGTGGCGGCGGGTCAACCGCCCAGCCTGCCCTGGCTGTTCAAGGGTTGGCTGGTGCAGAAAAGCCTCTGATCCAGAGCGCATCCCAGCCTTCTCAAGACCAGGCCGGGTCTTGCGGCGTGTGGCAGGCGACCGCCAGTTTGTTGCCATCGGGATCGCGGAAATACGCGCCGTAGTAATCGGGGTGGTAATGGGGCCGCAGGCCCGGCGCCCCTTCACCCGTGCCACCGTGCGCGAGCGCCGCGCCGTACACCGCCCGCACCTGTTCCCGCGAGGTGGCACCGAACGCCACCATCTGGCCATTGCCGGGCTGGTGCGCGGCGCCATCGAAAGGCTGGCCGATCAGGAACAGCGGCCGACCACCTTCAGCAGGTTGCCAGCCGGCCCAGGGGCGGTCGCGCTCGCAGAAGCGGGGCACCAGCCCCAGCGCGGCCATCACCGGGCCGTAGAAGGCGAGCGCACGGTCAAAGTCACTCACCCCGACAAAGACATGCGAAAACATGGTGATGAGGCCTCGCGGGTCGGACCGACGCTCAGCGCAACTCGTACTCGAACGAGCTGACCACCCGCAGCCGCTTGCTGCGCGAGCTGCCGTCGTCGAAGTCGTTGCCGTCGTCGCCGGTGATGCGGATCACGCCCTGGTTGGCGCTCTTGAGCGGCCCCAGTTTTGCCCCGGCTTCGGTGGCGAACTTCTCGGCCTGCTCGCGCGCGTTGCGGGTGGCTTCGGCCAGCAGCGGCGCCTTGATGTCGTTGAAGCCGCGCAACTGGTAACGCGGCCCGGCCGCGCCTTCGCCATCGCCGCTGAACTGCACGCCGGACTGGATCAGCGGGTCCAGCGCCAGCGCGGCCTGCGCCACCTCGGTCACCCGCGCCGAGCGGATCAGCACCTGGCCGCTGCCATTGAAGCGGAACGGCACGTTGCCCTGCGCGTAGTCGCGCGCCAGCAGGTCCTGCACCGCCAGCGGCCGGGCCTCCAGCTCGTCGTCCTTGAAGCCTTGTGCCTTGAGGAACGCCAGCACCTTTTCACGGTCGGCGGCCAGCGCCTGCTGCACGCCCGCGAATTCGTTGCCGGCACGGCGGAAGCTGAGCGTCCAGATGGCGAAGTCGGCCTCCACGTCCTTTTCGGCCAGGCCTTTGACGGCGATGGTGCGGTCGGCCATGCGAAAGCGCTCCAGGCCGCCACTGACAAAAAATCCCGCGACAGCAATGCCGCCGCCCACGATGAGCGCCACGATCAGGCGCGATGCCCCATTGGCCATGAAACGTTCTCCTTGAAAGCCGGCTGGCGGCGCCGTGTCGCCAGCCCGATCGGCGCATCTTAGCCCCCGCACCAGCGTGCCGGCACAGCGCTATGCTTGGCCGCGTGAACCCTGCCACACCCACCCCGCCGGCGTCTCGCCCGCGGCGCATCGCCCACCTCGACATGGACGCTTTCTACGCGTCGGTCGAGCTGCTGCGCTACCCGCAGCTCAAGGGCCTGCCGATGGTGATCGGCGGTGGGCGGCGGCGCGAGACCGAGATGTTCGAACGCCTGCGCGCCGCCTATCCCGAGCGCGAGTGGGGGCCGGACACCCTCGACCGCATCCCGCCCGATTTTTTCCCCCGCCTGAAGGACTACGCCGGCCGGGGCGTGGCCACCACCGCCACCTACGCGGCGCGCCAGTTCGGCGTCGGCTCGGCCATGGGGCTGATGAAAGCGGCCAAGCTGTGCCCCGACGCGATCCTGCTGCCGGTGGACTTCGACGAGGTCAAGCGCCTCTCGCGCCTGTTCAAGCAGACCATCCTGGAGATTGCGCCGGTGATGCAGGACCGTGGCGTGGACGAGGTCTACATCGACTTCACCGACGTGCCCGGCGGGCAGCGCGAAGGCGGGCGCGTGCTGGCGCGGCTGATCCAGAAAAGCATCTTCCAGGCCACGGGCCTGACCTGCTCCATCGGCGTGGCGCCCAACAAGCTGCTGGCCAAGATGGCGAGCGAGTTCCACAAGCCCAACGGCATCAGCATCGTCATGCCGGACGACCTGCAGGCGCTGATCTGGCCCCTGCCCTGCCGCAAGATCAACGGCATCGGGCCCAAGGCCGACGCCAAGCTGCAGGGCTTCGGCATCCACACCATCGGCGAACTGGCGGCGCGCGAACCGCCCTGGCTGATCGCGCATTTCGGCAAGAGCTACGGCGCCTGGCTGCACGAAGCGGCCTGGGGCCGCGACGACCGGCCCGTGGAAACCGAGAGCGAGCCCGTGAGCATGAGCCGCGAAACCACGTTTGACCGCGACCTGCATGCCGTGCGCGACAAGGCCGAGCTCGGCGCCATCTTCACGCGGCTGTGCGAACAGGTGGCGGCCGATCTGCAGCGCAAGGGCTACAGCGGCCGCACCATCGGCATCAAGATCCGCTACGACAACTTCCAGATCGCCACGCGCGACACCACCATCGACCTGGCCACCGCCGACGCGGCCACCATCCGGCGCCAGGCCGGCCTGTGCCTCAAGCGCGTCGATCTGAGCCGCCGCATCCGGCTGCTGGGGGTGCGGGTGGGCAAACTCGTCAAACCCGGGACAGAAAGCCGCACCGAGTCCCCCTACAGTGGGTCCGCGCACACCCGCCCGCCCCGAGACAAGGCCTCCGATGACCACACCGACCTGCTTTTCCCTGAACTGGGTTGACACCCACATCGCCCACCTGGTGCTCAACCGCCCCGAGGCGATGAACACCATGCACCCGACCTTCTGGCGCGAGCTGGACGACCTGCTCACGCAGCTGCACACCGAGGGCAAGGCCCGGGCCCTGGTGATCAGTTCCACCGGCAAGCACTTCAGCGCCGGCATGGCGCTGGAGACCTTTGCCGGGGCGATCCAGATGGACGACCAGAGCCCCGAAGGGCGTGCGGCCATCTTCGACCTGCTGACCGACATGCAGGCGACCTTCACCAAGATCGAGGCGCTGCGCATCCCGGTGATCTTCGCGATCCACGGCGGCTGCATCGGCGGCGCGGTGGACATGGTCACCTGCGGCTGCATCCGCTACGCCAGCGCCGACGCCTTCTTCTGCATCCAGGAAATCAACATCGGCATGGTGGCCGACGTGGGCACGCTGCAGCGCCTGCCCAAGCTGGTGCCTTTCGCCGTGGTCAAGGAACTGGCCTACACCGGCCGCCGCCTGCCGGCGGACCGCGCCGCGCAATACGGGCTGGTCAACGAGGTCTTCGACACCGCCGAAGCCACGCTGGCCGCCGCGCTGCAATGCGCCCGCGAGATCGCCGCCAAGCCGCCCATCGCCATCTGGGGCACCAAGCAGGCGGTGGCCTACGCGCGCGACCACAGCGTGGAAGACAGCCTGCGCCAGATGGGCTGGCTGCAGGGCGCGATCTGGAGCAACGCCCACGTGCGCGAATCCATCACCGCACAGAAGGCGCGGCGCGAGGGCCAGTTCCCGCCGCTGTCGCCCCTGCAATCGTTCAAGACGCTGGGCTGAGCCCAGGCACCGGCAAGGGCAGCGCGCCGGTTCTCAGGCGGCCAGCGTGCTGCGGATTTCGGCGAAGCTGTTGGCCGTCTCAATCAGCGCAATGGGCTGGCCGAGCTGCCGCTCCACCTGCGTCTGCGAGATCACGCCGCGCACCCGCGCACCGTGGCCGTTCCCGGCCTTCTGCACCACGATCAGGTGGCGCCGCCCGACCTGCTTGAGCGTGGCCACCACCTGCGCCACGTTGGCGTGCGACAGGTCTTCCAGACCGATCGCGTCGAGCGCCGCCAGCGGCGCCATGACGTCGGCCACCGTCAGGTCTTCGTAGCGCACCTGGCGCCGGTTGATGACCTGCATCGGCCGTTCGCCTTCGAGGTCGTTGGCCGTGATCAGGCCGTCGACACAGGGCATCGCGCCCACCACGAAGAGCAGCCGCACGCCCTGGTGGATCATGGTCTGACGGGCCTCGGCCAGCGGCATGTCGGGCGCGATGGTGGCGGCGCGCACATGCGTCAGGTCGGTCATCACCGCGCGGCCGGGCGACGACAGCGTCACCGGCACGCCCGTGGGGGGCTGGGCCTGGGCGATGCAGGTGCCCTCGGGGAAATGGAAGGTGTGAAGGGGCTGGGTGTTCACGGCTCACTCGCTTTCTGCAAAGTCACGGAGAACGCACGCACTGCCGGGGCAGTCAGGCCACCCTAGCAGGCCCACCACCGCCTCACAAGAGGCTTTTCCCCCTGCCGCGCCGGCACCCGCGCCGCGCGGTGCGACACTGGCGGGATGAAGATCTTTCTGAACGCCGACCACCACCGCCACGCTGGGCGGCAGGAAATGTTCCGGGGCCGGATGGTGCCCTGCCACGAGGTGCCCGCGCGGCTCGACCACGTGCTGGCCGAACTCGGTCGCCGGCCCCAGGGCGAACTGCTCTCGCCCGCCATCGGCGACGCCACGCTCGACGCGGCCCTGGCCCGCATGCACCACCCGGACTACCTGCAGTTCCTGGCCACCGCCTGGGCCGACTGGGTGGCCATGGACCCGGCCAACGCCGAGCGCGACGTGCTGCCTTCGGTCTGGCCGCTGCCCAACCGCCATGGCTTTCGCACCGACACGTCGCCGGCCAACTTCGCGGCCCGGCTGGGCCTGTACGGCTTCGATGCGGGCTCGCCCCTGATGGCAGGCACCTGGGCCGCCGCGCGCAGCGGCGCAGCCTGCGCGCTGGCTGCCGCGGGCGAGGTGCTCGGCGGCGCCCGCAGCGCCTTTGCGCTCACCCGCCCGCCGGGCCACCACGCCGGCCCCGACTTCTTCGGCGGCTACTGTTTCCTGAACAACGCCGCCCTCGCAGCCCAGGCACTGCGCGACGGCGGTCACCACCGGGTGGCCGTGCTCGACGTGGACTACCACCACGGCAACGGCACACAGACCATCTTCTACGAGCGCGCCGACGTGCTGACGGTGTCGATCCATGGCGACCCGCGCACCGAATACCCGTTTTTCCTCGGCCACGCCGACGAGCGCGGTGCCGGCGCCGGCGAAGGCGCCAACCTCAACCTGCCGCTGCCACGGGGCACCGGTTTTACCGACTGGCGAATGGCACTCGACACGGCCCTGCAGGCCGTGACCAACTTCGGTGCCAGCGCGCTGGTGGTGCCGATGGGCCTGGACACCTTCGAGGGCGATCCCATCTCCGGCTTCCACCTGCGCAGCGCCGACTACGCCACCGTGGGCCAGGCCCTGGCGGGTGCCGGACTGCCCACGGTGTTCACCTTCGAAGGCGGTTATGCGGTCGCCGAAGTAGGCATCAATGCCGTCAACCTGCTCGAAGGCTTCGGCCGCGCCGTCTGATCAGGCCGCCTTCCAGAAGATGTAGTCGGCACGGTAGTTGACGACCTGCTGGCTGCCGGTGTTGCCCGCGCCGCAGGGCGCGGCCGGTGCCACACCGCCCTGCGTGGCCACACGCTGGATGTAGGCCACGCCCTGCATCGCGCCCATGCCCATGGCCGGGTTGGCCTTGACCAGTTGCAGCGGAATGTTGCCGGCGCCCCCCGGTGCCACCGCGAGTTGCGTCGCGGTGAGCTTGGAGCCGTCCATGCTCTCCCAGGTGGCGGGCGGGCCGTAGTACTTGCCCACGGTCTTGCCGGCGCGGTCCATCAGCTTCGCATCGGGGCCAACGAACACCCACTCGAACTGGCCGGCCATGTCCTTCTTGGCGCGGCATTCGTAGGTAATGCGGCCCACCCCCACGGTTTCCATGGCCACCTGGTGGCCGGCCGGCACCTGCACGGCAGCCGGCAGACCGGCCTGCGAAAACGGGGTGGACATGCCGCCCATCGGGCTGGCGCAGGCCGACAGGGCCAGAGCGGCGACGGCGACGGAAGCGGTTTGGAAGAACATGGAGAGACTCCTGTGAAATGGGGGAAAAGACAAGGCAATGGGCAGCGAAGGGCTGGGCGACGGCGGCATCAGGCGCCGAACGACAGCGCCCCGGGCGGCAGCGGGCGGCCCAGCGCGCCGTTCAGCACCGTGAAGTGCATGGTTTCGTCGGCGGCCAGGCGCGCCGCCACCTTGGCCAGCTCGCGATCGCCCAGCGCGGGGATGACGCTCAGGTAGGCGTTGGTGGCGCCCAGCTCCAGCCGGGCCGCCAGGTCCAGCACATCGGCCTGGCCCTTGAGCGCACCCGCGTTCAGCGCCTTGGCGTAGTCGTCCAGCTTCTTTTCGGCCACCGGCGTACCGCCGAGCTTCTGGATGGTGGCGATCAGCGCGTCGCGGTGGGTCTTGTGGTGGCCCTGGAACTGCACGGCCACGTCGAGCACGGGCTTTTGCAGCAGGCCGCTGGCGGCGCCAAGCTGGTAGGCGTTGATCGCCTCGTGCTCCAGGCCCAGGGCCACGTTGAGGATGCCCACATCCTTGGACGTGTCGGCCTTCTGGCCCTGGGCCAGCGCGTCCTTGCCGGCCAGCAGGGCAACCGCGACGGCAGACAGCGTGGCGCCCTGGCCCATGAAGCGGCGGCGCGAAGCAATGGAAGACAGGGGAGCGGTGGTTGTTTGCATGGTGTTTCCTCAGGTCTGAAAGGTTCGTGGGGGTCATCGCCAGCCGCCACAGCGCGCTGGTGTCCCCAATACGCCGGCACCACCGTCCCCGGATTCACAAACACCCAAAAATCGAAGGGGTATTGGTTGCCGGCATCCATCCGGGGCTGCTGTGCGTACCTGCCCATACCCTTTGCCGAATCCCGCGATGCCCGCTCTGACCCACCTTCCCCTGCCCGCCTGGCACCCGCCGGCAGCCACCGCCGCCCTGCGGGCGATGGTGGGTGTGCACCCGTCGGCACGGTGGCGCCGGCCCGAAATGGCCCACAATGCGGCCATGCCCGACGCCACAGACGACCACCTGATCCACCTGATCGGCCGCGTGGCGGCACAGGACGAAGCCGCCCTCAAAGCGCTGTACGACCACACCTCCGGCAAGCTCTACGGTCTGGCCCTGCGCGTCCTGGGCCACGCGGAAGGCGCCGAAGACGCCTTGCAGGAGACCTTTCTGCAGGTGTGGCGCTCGGCGGGCGACTACCAGGCCAGCCTCAGCCCCCCGATGGCCTGGCTCGGCCTGATGGTGCGCAGCCGCTCCCTCGATCTGCTGCGCCGGCGCAAGGCCGAACGCGAACACCTGCGCACGGACCTCGATGACGAGGCCCTGGTCGAGACGCTCGAAGGCGATGCCCCCAACCCGCTGGACACCAGCCTGGCGAGCCAGCAGGCCTGGGCCCTGCACCAGTGCCTGGGCCGGCTGGAACACAAGCAGCGCCAGGTGGTGAACCTGGCCTACCTGCGCGACCTCAGCCACGGCGAACTGGCCCAGCACCTGCAACTGCCGCTGGGCACGGTCAAGACCTGGATCCGGCGCGGGCTCGACCAGTTGCGGGCCTGCATGGCCCGCTTTGCCTGAAGCCGGAGCGGACCATGGACATCCATCGCCACCCCGACCTGCTGGACCGCCTGGCCGCCGCCTACGCGCTGGGCACCCTGCGCGGCGCAGCACGCCGGCGCTTCGAAGCCCTGGCGCGCGAGCGCGCCCCCGTGCGGGCCGCCGCGCTGATCTGGCAGAGCCGCGTCGCCAGCCTCAACGAGCTGCAAGCGCCGGTCGCAGCACCAGCCAGCGTGTGGCCCCGCGTGCACAACCTGGTGCAGGCCGAGCGCGAACGCCAGGCCATGGCCGCCGCGCGCGCCACGCCCACACCGGCACGGCGCAGTTGGTGGTCCAGCCTGCCGTTGTGGCGCGGCGCCGCTGGCGCTGGCGCCCTGGCCACCGTGCTGGCGGTGGTGACCACGGTCGGCGTGAAGAACGATCTGGGCGGCCAGGTGCTCAACCTGCAGGCGCGCCTGGCCGCCACACCCCAGGTGGCCTACGTCGCGGTGCTCAACGACGACAGCGCGCACCCGGCCATGCTGGTCACTTTCGACCCCCAGCGCCAGACGCTGACCCTGCAGCGCGTGGGCGGTTATCAGGAAGCGGCCGACAAGTCGCTGCAGCTCTGGGCCCTGCCGCCGGGCGGCGCGCCCCGCTCGCTCGGTGTGCTGGGGCGCGATCCCCTGCTCCACCTCACGGCCGGCGAAGGCCAGGTGCGCCAGGTGCCGGCGCTGGCCATCAGCCTGGAGCCCCAGGGCGGCGTGCCCGGCGAGGGCGGCCCCACGGGTCCGGTGCTGTTCCAGGGCGCGCTGATCGAAAAAATGCTCTGAGCGCCGCCAGGCTACGCGCCCCGGTCACTGGCGCGCCGTGCGCACATTGGCCGGCGGCAGCTGGGGGTGGCTGGTGCGCCAGGGGTTGATGTCCAGCCCGCCGCGGCGGGTGTAGCGCGCATACACCGACAGCCTGGCCGGCCGGCAGCGCGCCCAGATGTCCATGTAGATGCGTTCGACGCACTGCTCGTGGAATTCGTTGTGGTTGCGAAAGCTCACGATGTACTGCAGCAGCCCGGCCTGATCGATCTGCGGCCCGGTGTAGCTGACCTGCACGCTGCCCCAGTCGGGCTGACCGGTCACCAGGCAGTTGCTTTTGAGCAGGTCGCTGGTGAGGATTTCGGTCACGGGTTTTTCATCCAGCGCGGCCGTCAGCAGGTCGGGCGCGGGCTGGTAGCGCGTGCACTCCACGTCGAGCCGGTCGATCGACAGGCCTTCGAGTTCACGCACCGGCTCGCACTCGAACAGCGGTGGCGTCAGCAGACGCACCCCGGCGCTCGAACGCACCGGCTCGCCGTGCCAGATGGCCGCACTGACGTCGCTGCGAAGGCGATCGCGCACCGCGTCCGCGTGCTCGAAGCGCGTGTTGTTGAAGCTGTTGAGGTAGAGCTTGAACGACTTGCTTTCGACGATGTGCGTGCTTTCGCAGGGAACCGTGATGTGGGCAATGGCCACCTGCGGTTTGCCCCGCGGGTTCAGCCACGACAGCTCGAAGGCCGTCCAGAGATCGGCCCCCAGAAAAGGCACGCTGCCGTGGATACCGATTTCCTGCCGCTTGGGCTCGCGCGGCAACGGAAACAGCAGCGCCGGGTCGTATTGGTCGGCATAGGCCGACGCCTTGCCCAACTGGGATTGTTCGGGGGTGTGCAGGCTCATGAAAAACAGCAGAAGGAAGGGCTCGGGCAGCGCCGGGAATGCGGTGGCGGGGTCAGACGAACACCCGCTCGCGCAGCCACTTGGTGGCGACCCATTTTTCGCCCTCCAGCACCGGCGCGCCGCCGTGCAGCGTGCGGGTGGCCGGGTGGGGACGGTCGTAGCTGAAGAACACCGCGTTGCCGCGCTGCGGCGCCACCTCCAGCCCCACGTCGGGGAAGGTGGTGCCGCCGCCGCGCACCGGCTCGTTCAGGTACATCACCAGGGTGGCCACACGCTGGCCGCCGCGGCGCAGGATGGTGGGGGTGCCGGGTTCGGCGGGATCGAAGTAGTCGTAGTGCGCCTTGTACTCGGCGCCCACGCGGTAGTTGAGCACCTGCATGCCTTCGCCGTTTTCGACCGGCCAGGCCACCAGGCGGGCGATGCGCGCCTCGATGCGTTCGAGCAGCGCGCTTTCACCCCGGTTGAAAAACATCCCGTCGCTGGTGCGGTCGGGGTTGAGCTCTTCGCCACCGGTGCGGGTCTGCACCGTGCGCGAACGCGCCATGCGCGGCTGCGCCGCCTCGATGAGGCCTTCGCACTCCTCGGCACTGAGCAGCCCGCCCAGCACCACGACCCGCGGCAGTTGCAGCGTCGCGAGCACCTCGACCACGCGGTCGCCCAGATCGATCTGGCGCGGCGACCCGCCAAGCCGGACTTCGGGCAAGGGCCCCGGCTCGACGGCCGGGGACAGCGCCCCGGCCTGCACCGGCTGGCTGGGCACAACCGGCACCGGCCGCCCTTCCGTGCGGGTGCGCAGGTGTTCGCTCAGGGTCGCTTCCAGCGCCTGCCCCGCCACGTCCTCACGCCAGCCGGCCGCGATCATGGCCTGCAGCACGGCGTCGGGCGGGAAACCAGCCGACGCCTGCTCGACGATCCACTGGCGCAGCTCCGGGGTGATCGCCTGACTCAAGGTGTCTTTCACGGCAAGCCTCTCAAGCCTTGGCGTCGCGGCGGAACACCAGCCGGTCGGCCTCGGACGCGGCCGGCACAAAGCGGTAACCCTCCCGATCGAAGCTCTGGAGCTGCTCGACCCGGGTGATGCGGTGCTGCACGGCGTGGCGCACCATCAGCCCGCGCGCACGCTTGGCCATGAAACTGATCACCTTGTACGCGTCGCCCTTGCGCTCTTCGAACACGCAGGTCACCACACGCGGCTGCAGCGCGCGGCGGTCGACCGCCTTGAAGTACTCCTCGCTGGCGAGGTTGACCACCACCGGCGTCTTGTCGGCCCGGGCCCGTTGATTGAGGTAGTCGGCGATCCGGGTGCCCCAGAACTGGTAGAGATTCTTGCCCCGGGGCGTGACCAGACGGGTGCCCATCTCCAGCCGGTAGGGCTGCATCCAGTCGAGCGGCCGCAGCACCCCGTAGAGGCCACTGAGAATGCACAGATGCTGCTGCAGCCAGTCGAGTTCGGGCTCGCCCAGCGAACGCGCGTCCAGCCCGCCGTACACGTCGCCATCGAAGGCCAGCACCGCCTGCTTGGCATTGCGGGCCGTGAACTTCGGCCGCCAGGCCTGGTAACGCGCCACATTCAGGCCGGCAAGCTGGTCGGACAGGTCCATCAGCTCGGCCACCTGCTGCGGGCTCTTGTCGCGCAACACGGTGATCAGCTCGGTTGCGTCCTTCACGAACAGCGGCTGGGTGTGGGTGGCCACGTGCGGGGGCGTCTCGTAGTCCAGGGCCTTCGCGGGAGAAATCAGAAACAGCATGTCGGTCGTCAGAAAGCAGGCGCCGCGCCCGGCTCACCCCGGCGAACGGGTGGGCACGGGAGCGGGCAGGGGTTTGGCCACGAGCTGCGACAGCTCGGCAACCAGTTGATTGTGCGCGTCCAGGAATGCCGCAGCGATGACCTTGCCTTCATGGGTATTGCTCCACCCCAGCCCACCCAGGCCGCCGCCCTTGCCGAAAGTCAGCCCGCCCAGCCCGAGGTCGGTGCTGCGCGCGGCGCCGGTGGCGGCCGACAGCTGTTCGGTGGTTTCGTTGTCGGTCAGCAGCAGCACCACCTGCGCCTCCTTGAACTTGACCTGTTCGGCCGCGCCGGCCAGCATGTCCAGCCCGGGAATGCGCGCCAGGATGCCGCCGATCTGCCGGCCCGCATCCTGCTCGGAAAACGTCAGGCTTGGCACCAGCGTGTACTGGGCCACGATACCGCGCCCCTTCTGCACCGTGGTGTCGTCCTGGCGCAGGACACCGTCTTCCTTCAGTTCCTGTTCGCGCACCGTGGCCTTCAGGCCCGAGTGGCGGTCCACCACCCGGAAGCAGCCGCTTTGCTGCATCAGCACCCGCACCAGCGGCAAAGGGGAATTCGGCAGCCCGCCTTGTCCGATGCCCACGTACCCGCCGGGGTTCTCCATGAGCGCGACCACCGCCACCGGCGAGGGACAGGTGCGCAGGTCGGTGGCGGCGTTGTGCGCCCCTTGCGGGCCGGCCGAACCCTGGACCACCGAGCCCCCTTCGCCCAGCTCCACGCCCTGTTTGCCGCAGCCAGCCAGGCCCAGCACCGCACACAGGAGCAGCCCGCACGCCATCCGGAAAGTTGGGGGAACCCAGACCATGTTCAGAGCAGAAGAAAAAAGTGGAGAAGACGGGCACGCCCGCCAGCGGCGCGGAAAGTTTACCCGTGCGGCCCGCGGGCCGCGGTGCCCTGGCGGACAATGCGCCGCGTGAACGCCGATGCCCCCCTGACGATCCTGTACCGCGACGCGCACCTGATCGCCATCCACAAGCCTCCCGGCCTGCTGGTGCACCGCACCGGACTGGACGCGGGCGAAACGCGCTTTGCGGTGCAGTGGCTGCGCGACCAGATCGGCCAGCCGGTCTGGCCGGCGCACAGGCTCGACAAGGGCACCAGCGGCGTGCTGCTGTTCGCGCTGGATGCCGCGACAGCAGGCCAGCTCGGCCGGGCGTTCGAAGCGGGCCAGGGCCTGCAGAAAACCTACCACGCCATCGTGCGCGGCTGGCCGGCCGACGGGGGCCTGATCGACCACCCGCTGCGGCGCATGCCCGACGACATGCGCACCGACCGCGAGGAGGTGCAGGCCGCGCAGACCCGGTTTGCCACGCTGGCGCGCTACGCCCTGCCGCTGCCGTATGGCGGCTTTCCCGCCACGCGCTGCGCGCTGGTCGAACTGCAACCGTTGACCGGCCGCCGGCACCAGTTGCGGCGCCACCTGAAGCACATCGCCCACCCGATCATCGGCGACGCGACGCATGGCAAGGGGCTGCTGAACCGGGCGGTGGCTGCGTGGCTGGGGGTGCAGCGGCTGTGGCTGCATGCGAGCGGGCTGGCGCTGGTGCACCCCGTCAGCGGGCACGCACTGCACATCGAGGCGCCCCGCGACGACGACTGGGCCCGCTGGGCGGGCGCCTGAGCGCTACGCCAGGTCCCCCGCCAGACTGGCCAGCGCCTCCGCCGGCACCTGCACATGCGCCGGGTAGTGCGTGTGGTCGCAGCCGAGCTTGACGGCAGCGCCAGCGCGGATGGCGGCGCGCATCGCGGGCGTGAACTCGAACCGCAGGAAATGCACGGCGCTGGTCTTTTCCGCGGTTTCGCGGTCCAGGTCTTCGTCGGCGATGGCGTAGACCCGCTGGTGGCCCTCGACCTCGACAAACATGCGGTCCTCCACGCCGATCAGGCGCGCGAGTTCGCGCTGGCGCTCGGGGATGTCGGTGTACGCGATCATCATCGTCGCCTTCCAGTTGCTGCCGTCGGGCACCAGCGGCGCGTAAGCCTCGATTTCGCTCTGGATGCCTTCTTCCTCGAAGATCTTTTCGATGCGCAGCATCTCCTGGATCTGGTAGCGCATGGTCGTTTCGGACTCGAAGTTCAGCGTGATGTGCTCGCCCAGATGCACGGTACGCCGTTTGCGGTGCGCCATGACCTCGGCCTTATGCACTTTGCGCCACTTGCTGTAGGCCTCCAGGCTCATCAGGCTGTCGGCGGTGATGTGTCCGGTCAGTTGCATGGTGTGGTCCTTCATGGTTTTGCCGCCGGGCCGCCCCAAGGCAAAACGCGCCCCCATGGGGGGCAGCGACCCGCGCAGCGGTGGAGCGTGGGGTCACTTCAGTCCATAGGCCTTGCGGACCAGGGTCAGCGGGTGGTTCAGCTCGGGCGCGCCGTGGCCGTTCACCTCAAAGCCTTGCGCGATGTGGTGCCCGCCGAGCGGGCAGTCGGAGCTGATGTAGTCGGGTTGGCTGCCGTCCTTCATGGTGGCCATGGCCTTGAACACCGGCTTGCCGATCTTCATGGCCTGCTGGTGCGAGCCCTTCTTGACACCGAAGGTGCCGGCGTGGCCCGAGCAGCGTTCGATGGTGTTCACCGTGGTGGCCGGGACCATCTTGAGCATCTCTTCGGTCTTGCGGCCGATGTTCTGCACCCGGCCGTGGCAGGGGATCTGGTAGCTGATGTTGCCCAGCTTCTGCGGAAACTCGGTCTTCAGAAGACCATCGCGCTTGCGCGCCATCAGGTACTCGAACGGGTCCCACATGTGTTCCTTGACGAGCTGCGTGTCGGCGTCGTCGGGGAACATCAGCGGGAGTTCCTGCTTGAACATCAGCGCGCAGCTCGGCACGGCGGCGAGGATGGCGTAGCCGTCGCGGGCGTACTTCGCCAGCACCGGAATGTTGGCCTCTTTGCTGGCCTGCACCGAGTCCAGGTCGCCCAGCTCCAGCTTGGGCATGCCGCAGCACTTTTCCTTCTCGACCAGGGTGTAGGGGATGTGATTGTGGTCGAGGATCTTGAGCAGGTCCAGGCCGATACCGGGTTCGTTGTGGTTGATGTAGCAGGTGGAGAAGATCGCCACCTTGCCCGGCGTCTTCTCGCCGTCCACCACCTGGGTGGCCTTCGCGTCCGGTGCGGCCCAGCGGAAGCGTTGGGTCGCCAGATCGGGCAGCCAGGCGTCCTTGTCCACGCCCATCACGTTTTCCATCACGCCGCGAGCGGCCTTGGTCCGGTTCACCGCGTTGACCACCTGCACCACGATCGGAATGCCGGCGAACTGGCCATGCACGTCGGTGGAGGCGAGCAGCTTCTCGCTGGTCTTGACCTCACCCTTCTTGAACTTGATCGCCTTGGCCCGCAGCATGGTGTGCGGGAAGTCCAGATTCCATTCGTGCGGCGGGGTGTACGGGCACTTGGTCATGTAGCAGAGGTCGCACATGTAGCACTGGTCCACCACCTTCCAGTAGTCCTGCTTGGCGACGCCATCGACCTCCATGGTCGCGCTATCGTCCACCAGATCGAACAGGGTCGGGAACGAGCCGCACAGGCTCACGCAGCGGCGGCAACCGTGGCAGATGTCGAAGATGCGCTCCAGCTCGTGGAAGCACTTCGCTTCGTCGTAGAAATCGGGGCTCTGCCAATCCAGCGGGTGGCGCGTCGGCGCCTGCAGGTTGCCTTCGGTGGCCATGTCTCGGGTCCTCGTCTGTGCGGGCTGGCTCGTGGTTTTTTGAAAGCGCTCGGCAAAGCGCATTCAAAACGGCGCCCGGAGCGAAAGGCTCCCCTTCCAGGGACACCGCGGAACCGGCTTTGCCGGGCCGCAGGTGTCGTCCCCCTGTCAGGGGGAAGCCGCGTCAGCGGCGCAGGGGGTGACCCGTTCAGTCCACCAGCTCGTTCAGGGCTTTCTGGTAGCGGTTCGCGTGCGAGCGTTCGGCCTTGGCCAGGGTCTCGAACCAGTCGGCGATTTCGTCGAAACCTTCTTCGCGCGCGGTCTTGGCCATGCCGGGGTACATGTCGGTGTACTCGTGGGTTTCGCCGGCCACGGCGGACGCCAGGTTCTGGCGCGTGTTGCCAATGGGCAGGCCGGTGGCCGGATCGCCCGACTGCTCCAGAAACTCCAGATGCCCATGTGCGTGACCGGTCTCGCCTTCGGCGGTGGAGCGGAACAGCGCCGCCACGTCGTTCTGGCCCTCCACGTCGGCCTTGTTGGCGAAGTACAGGTAGCGGCGGTTGGCCTGGGATTCGCCGGAGAAGGCGTCCTTCAGGCACTGTTCGGTTTTGGAACCTTTGAGCGCGGACATGGGGGTCTCCTTGTGGTGTATCGTGGGTGATCGACCGACCAGCAGGCGCCAAACGGGTGGCGCGCCCCGTCGAGTCGGCCTCCAACATACCCCCGTCGCCGGGCAGCGTCTAATTGTTCGACGCTATGCATCACATTGCCCCCGCCTATCGCCCGCCGCCCCGGGTACACACGGCAGAGGCACGGCGGAGACCCTGCCGGTGGCCGGGTTTCGATCCCCGGATACCATTCCGTTTGGTTAAATGCATTACGCATTGAAGAACAGGAGACGCCATGAATACCCCCCTGCCCCCACCCGCCCCGGTTCAGCAGTTGCACCACTACGCCTACCGGGCCCGCGACGCCGAAGAAACGCGGCATTTCTACGAGGACATCCTGGGCCTGCCGCTGTACCACATCATCCAGAGCGACTACGTGCCCAGCACGGGCGAGTACTGCCCGTACACGCACTTCTTCTTCCGTCTGCAGGACGGTTCGTTCATTGCCTTCTTCGACCTGGGCGACGACGTGGCGGCCGAGCCGTCGCCGAACACGCCGAAGTGGGTGAACCACATCAGCTTCCGCGTGAACACGGTGCAGGAACTGGAGAACACGAAAGCGCGGTTGCAGGCGCACGGCATCGAGGTGTTGGGCGTGACCGACCACCACATCTTCAAGAGCATCTATTTCTTTGATCCGAACGGCATCCGGCTGGAGCTGACGGCGCAGCTGGCGGACGAGTTCCAGATGCTGCAGGAGAGCAAGACGGCGCATGTGCGGCTGGCGGAGTGGAATGCGCGCAAGGAACAGTGGCGCCAGGAGCGGGCGTCGGGTCAATCTTCTGTACCGCTGAAGCCGCAGGCGAATGATCGGCCGGAGTTTGTGCCTCCCTCCGCCTGAGTTCGGCTTGGTCGGTGCTGGCGTTGGCGCAGTTCCGTGTGGTGAGGGCTGGGGCGACCGGCTCCGCTCGTGTCCCCCGCCAGCGGCTGCGCCGCTGGCTCCTCCTTTTACCTCGCTGCGCCGGTCACCCCAGCCCTCACCACACTCGTTGGCGCGCCAACATCAAGCACCCGCAATGCCTCAGGCCGGAAGTGATGGGTGTACTGTGCAGCGAAGTAAAGGAGGAGGCCCGGCGCAGCCGGGCCGGGGGACATGAGCGGAACAGTGCACCCGTCGCTTCCGAGCCCGCGAGGTCGATGAGAGAAAACAGACAACAGACAGAGCACCCGGAGACTGCAGATGAACGAGAACAGCTACAAACAAGCCGCCCACACCAACAGCTACGAGTTCACCCAAGGCAGCGGCTACCAACTGCCCGAGTACCCCTTTGTCCCCCCGCCCGAACTCGGCGAAACACGCACCAGAAGGCACCCCATCGTCATCGTCGGCGGCGGCATCACCGGCCTGACCCTCGCGTGCTCCCTGGCGAACCTGGGCGTGCCCGCCATCCTGCTCGACGAAGACAACACCGTCGGCGTCAAGGGCGCCTCCTCGCGCGGCATCTGCTACACCCAGAAATCGCTCGAAATCTTCCAGCGCCTCGGCATCTACGAGCGCATCGCCGCCAAGGGCATCCAGTGGAGTGTGGGCCGCACCTTCGCCGGCGACGACGAGGTCTACAGTTTCGACCTGCGCCAGCAAGGCGCCTACAACCTCTCGCAGCAGCCACCCTTCATCAACATCCAGCAGTTCTACATCGAAGGCTTTCTGGTCGAGCGCATCGCCGAACTCGGCCATATCGAGCTGCGCTGGCAGAACCGGCTGATGGCCTTCGAGCAGGGCGCGGACACCGCCACCCTGACCGTCGAGAGCCCGGCGGGGCGCTACACCATCGAGGCCGACCATGTCATCGACGCCACCGGCTCGAACAGCCCGCTGCGCCAATGGCTGCAAGTGCCCTTCACCGCCAAACGCGGCGACGACCGCTGGTGCATCGCCGACGTGCGCTTCACGAAACACCCGCCGGTCGAGCGCCACACCTGGGTCGAAGCACCCTTCAACGACAACCGCGCCGTCTGGCAGCACCTGATGGCCGACGATGTCTGGCGCATCGACTACCAGATGGCGCCCGACAGCGACCCGGCCTACGTGAGCCGCGAAGACGTGGTGCGCGAGCGCCTGACACGCCAGTTCGGCCCCGACACCGAGGTGCAGATCGTCTGGGTCGGCCCTTATGCCTACCGCAGCGAGTGCGTGCACCGGATGCGTGAGGGCCGCGTGTTCTTCATGGGCGACTCGGCCAAAGTGGTCAGCCCCTTCGGCGCACGCGGCGGCAATACCGGGGTGTCCGACGCGGACAACCTGGCCTGGAAACTCGCCGCCGTGCAGCGCGGCCGAGCCCACCCTGCGCTGCTGGACAGCTACGGCGACGAGCGCCTCGAAGCCGCGCAGCAGAACGTGCTGGTGACCAGCCGCACCGCGCGCTTCCTGCGCCCGGCCGACGGTGTGGAACGCCTGTTCCGCCACGCCGCCATCGGCCTGGCGAAAAAGTACCCGTTCGCCCGCACCTTGATGAACACCGGCCGCATGGCGGTGGCCAACCCCTACAGCCGCTCGCGCGCTTGCAGCTACGCCGAAGGATCGGCTGCGGGGCAGTCGGTGCAGAACGTGGCGCTGCGCTGGGCCGACGGCGCGACCGGTTGCGCCAACGACCTGCTCCGGTGGGCCGGTGGTGACCTGCTCCTGCTGGCCTTCGGGCCCCTGACCCGGGCCGACCTGGGCCGGCTGAAAACGCTGACCTCCGGTGCGCCGCTTCGTGCGGTGCAGGTAGCGGCCGGGCGCGAACGCGCTCAGGCCGCCGAACATGTGCGCGACCCCGAAGGCCATCTGCGCGCGGCCTGCCAGGTCCTCCCCACCGGCTGGGCGCTGGTCCGGCCCGACGGCTACCTGGCCGCCACCGGCGCCCGCATCGACGGCCGACTGATCGCCGCACTCGAACGTTCACTCGGCCTGCGCTGAGTCCCCTGGAGACCTGCATGAACACCACCCCGAACTTCCAAGACGCCGACGGTTTCTACGAGCGCCTGCTCGACGCCCACCAGGGCCTGTCGCGCGAGCAGTCCGAACTGCTCAACGCCCGCCTGATCCTGCTGCTGGCCAACCAGGTCGGCAACGCCCAGGTGCTGGCCCACTGCATCGACGCAGCGCGCGAGGCGGTCGAATAAAATCGGGGGTTTCCCGAGCACACCCTGACGGCGCCCTGCGGGGCGCCGTTGCACTTTTGGTCCCACCATGTCCGACACCCTGCAGCAACCCGGTCTGAACAGCCTGTCCAAGTCCTTCGAGCCCGCCGCGCTCGAAGCCCACTGGGGCCCCGAGTGGGAAAAGCGGGGCTACGGCGTCGCAGGCTTCCGGGGCACCGGCGTACCGCAGGCCGAAACGCCCTCGTTCGCCATCCAGCTGCCGCCACCCAACGTGACCGGCACGCTGCACATGGGCCACGCGTTCAACCAGACCATCATGGACTCGCTGACGCGCTATCACCGCATGAGCGGCTTCAACACCGTCTGGGTGCCAGGCACCGACCACGCCGGCATCGCCACCCAGATCGTGGTGGAGCGCCAGTTGCAGGAACAGGGCATCAGCCGCCACGACATGGGCCCCACCCCGCCCGAAGCGCGCAAGAACTTCGTCGCCAAGGTCTGGGAATGGAAGGAAAAGAGCGGCAACACCATCACCACCCAGATGCGCCGCATGGGCGACAGCGTGGACTGGAGCCGCGAGTACTTCACCATGGACGACAAGCTGTCCACCGTGGTGACCGAGACCTTCGTGCGCCTGTACGAACAGGGCCTGATCTACCGCGGCAAGCGCCTGGTGAGCTGGGACCCGATCCTCAAGTCCGCCGTGTCCGACCTGGAGGTGGAGAGCGAGGAGGAAGACGGCCACCTCTGGCACATCCGTTACCCGGTGGACGGCAGCGCCGAATCGCTGGTGGTGGCCACCACCCGGCCCGAAACCATGCTGGGTGACACCGCCGTCATGGTGCATCCGGAGGACGAGCGCTACACCCACCTGATCGGCAAACAGGTCAAGCTGCCCATCACCGGCCGTCTGGTGCCCGTGATCGCCGACGCCTACGTGGACAAGGCCTTCGGCACCGGTGTGGTCAAGGTCACGCCCGCGCACGACCAGAACGACTACCAGGTTGGCCTGCGCCATGGTCTCCCGATGCTGACCATCTTCGACCTGTCGGCCAAGGTCTGCTGCGACGAGGCCGACGACATTCCCGATGCCTATGTCGGTCTGGACCGCTTCGTCGCGCGCAAGCAGATCGTGGCGCAGCTCGAAGCCGAAGGCCTGCTGGTCGAGATCAAGAAACACAAGCTCATGGTGCCGCGTTGCGCACGCACCGGCCAGGTGATCGAGCCCATGCTGACCGACCAGTGGTTCGTCGCCATGAGCAAGGTCAGCGACCAGGACCCGACCGGCAAGAGCATCGCCCAGAAGGCCATCGACGCCGTGCAGTCGGGCCAGGTGCGCTTCGTGCCCGAAAACTGGGTCAACACCTACAACCAGTGGATGAACAACATCCAGGACTGGTGCATCAGCCGCCAGCTCTGGTGGGGCCACCAGATTCCCGCCTGGTACGACAAGGACGGCAAGGTCTACGTGGCCCGCAACCAGGAGGAAGCCCAGCTGCAAGCCGGTGCCGACGTCGAACTGACGCGCGACGCCGACGTGCTCGACACCTGGTACTCCTCGGCCCTGGTGCCGTTCTCGTCGCTGGGCTGGCCGCAGGCACTGGAAGACGACGACACCCTCAAGGACTACGACCTCTACCTGCCCTCGACCGTGCTCGTCACGGGTTACGACATCATCTTCTTCTGGGTCGCCCGGATGATCATGATGACCACGCACTTCACCGGCCGCGTGCCGTTCAAGGACGTCTACATCCACGGCCTGGTGCGCGACGCGCAGGGCCAGAAAATGAGCAAGTCCGAAGGCAACGTGCTCGACCCGGTGGACCTGATCGACGGCATCTCGCTCGCCCCGCTGCTGGACAAACGCACGACAGGTCTGCGCAAGCCCGAGACCGCGCCCAAGGTGCGCAAGCAGACCGAGAAGGAATTCCCCGACGGCATCCCGGCCTACGGCGCCGACGCCCTGCGCTTCACCTTCGCGGCACTCGCCTCGCTGGGCCGCAGCATCAACTTCGACAGCAAGCGCTGCGAGGGTTACCGCAACTTCTGCAACAAGCTCTGGAACGCCACCCGCTTCGTGCTGATGAACTGCGAGGGCCAGGACTGCGGCCTGATGGAACACACCAAGGCCGACTGCGCCGTGGGAGGCAAGGCGCATGGCTACATGAGCTTCAGCCACGCCGACCGCTGGATCGTCTCGCGCCTGCAGCGTGTCGAGGCCGAGGTGGCGCAAGGCTTCGCGGAGTACCGCCTGGACAACGTGGCCAACGCCATCTACGACTTCGTCTGGAACGAGTTCTGCGACTGGTACCTGGAAATCGCCAAGGTGCAGATCCAGACCGGCAATGAAGCGCAGCAGCGCGCCACCCGCCGCACCCTGATCCGCACGCTGGAAACCATCCTCCGCCTGGCGCACCCGATCACGCCCTTCATCACCGAAGAGCTGTGGCAGAAGGTCGCGCCCGTGGCCGGCCGCTGGCCGGCCACATCCGATGACACCGGCCGCGTCGGCGCATCGGTCAGCATCGCCGCCTACCCGGTCAGCCAGCCCGAACGCATCGACGAAAACGCCGAGGCCCAGGTCGCCAAGCTCAAGAGTCTGGTGGACGCCTGCCGCACACTGCGTGGTGAACTGAACGTCTCGCCGGCCACCCGCCTGCCGATGTACGTGGTCGGCGATGCCGACTTCATGCGCGCCAACGCTGCCGTGCTGCAGGGCCTGGCCAAGCTGGCGGAGGTCAAGGTGTTCGACGACGAGGCCGCCTGGGCCGCTGCAGCGCAGGCCGCCCCCGTGGCCGTGGTCGGCGAAGCGCGCCTGTGCCTGTTCATGGAAATCGACGTTGCCGCCGAAAAGGCCCGCCTGGCCAAGGAAGCAACCCGACTGGAAGGCGAGATCGCCAAGGCCAGCGGCAAGCTGTCCAACGAAGCCTTCGTGGCCAAGGCGCCGCCGGCCGTGATCGAGCAGGAAAAGAAGCGCGTCGCCGACTTCAGCGCCACGCTGGTCAAGGTGCGCGAACAGTTGAGTCGGTTGGGCTGAGCATCGGCGGCGGAAGCCGCCGCAGTCACCCCGAAGCGGGGCAATCCAGACCGCTCAGTGCTGATAAGACTGGATCGAGCCCCACTGCGAGGGCGAAATGACCTGGGGATCCTCCCCGTCCAGCACCTCCTGGCCACCGCTGTCCATGCCATCGAGGGTGGACGCAAAGTCGCGCGGCCGGGCCTCCCCGTGTGCCTGCTGGGGTGACAGCGTTTCGTGGATGCGGTAGGCCACGTACCAGCTGGCGCGCAGTTTGGCCTCCCGGGTGTGCGCCCCGAGCCGGGGTGTCAGGTGAAGATTCGGAATGCCATACAGCGGCGTGCCCTCCGCCGCGAATTGGGGATTGGCCCCGTCGAGCAGGCAGGCGTCGATCCGCCCATCGGTCAACGCCGTCGCCAGCGCATCCGGATCGAACAGCGAACTGCGGCTGACACCGACCCACAGTTGCCCAGGGCGGCAGCGGCTGAGCAGGTGGTCGTTGAGCCAGCCTTTGAATCGCGAGGCATAGACCATCTGGAGCGACACCGCGTCGGCGCGTGCCAGCAGGTTCTGGATCGGCATCGGCTCGACGCCCAGTTTGCTCCAGATGGCAGCCGCATGGTGCACAGCGGGGTCGTATCCCACCAGCCGGACACCCAGCCCCCGGAGCATGGGCGCCAGCGTGTGCGCCACGGGCGCCAGCCCGACCAGGCCGACGGTGCTGCCCGCCAGTTCCCGCCCCATGCGAACCTGGGCCAGCTTGCGCCCCAGCAACGCACTGACCATGCCTCGCCGATACAGCATCAACAAGCCGTAAAGCAGGTACTCGGCATTGGAGCGCACCGTGGCACTGCGTGCCTGAACCACACGCACTCGCCGCCGCGCACAGGCGTCAAGATCGGTGTTGTCGCTCGACATCTGCATGCGGGCCACCACCTGCAGTTTGGGCGAAAAATCCAGAAACTCCTTGGAGACGATGACGTGCGGCGGCAGCACGATGGCCCGCGTCTTGTAAATGGCCTTGCGCAGGGCCACGGGGTCGTCCCCCAGTTCCGGGTGATAACTGACGTCGTAGCGCTCCTGCAGCCAGTTGAGCGCCTCCGGCACCAGCGGATCGATCAGCAGGATTTCCATGGCTGGGCTGCCCGATCGCTGGCGACAGGCTCAGCGGCGCTTAAGGATGGAGATGTGGTCAGCCCCGACAGTCTGCTGCTCGACCAGTTCGTTGCCAGTCTGCTTGGCGAAGGCCTGGAAATCCCGGACCGAACCGGCGTCGGTCGCAATGACGCGCAAGGTCTGGCCACTGGTCATCTCGGCCAGGGCTTTTTTGGCCTTGAGAATAGGCAGGGGGCAGTTCAGCCCGCGGGCGTCAAGTTCTTTGTCTGTGTGCATGGCAAGGTCCCAGGATGGGGCGGATTTTAAGATCAAGCGGCTGGCGGGTCCATGAAAACCGGCTCCAAACCACGCCCGCGCAGCCATTGCGCCAGCGCCAACCCGGTACCCGCACGCCAGCAGCGCACCTGCTCGGGGGCCAGCAGCTTGTATTCGGCCAGCTCGGGCGAGAGCTGGACCTGGCCCTGCGTCTGGGCGTGGTAAGTGATGATCACCTGGTTCATCCGCTGGAAATCGTGCACCCCGACCAGCGACAGCGACAGCGTCTCCAGCCCGGTTTCTTCACGGATTTCCCGCCGGATACCCTCCTCCGGCGATTCACCGGCCTCCATGAATCCGGTGATCAGCGCAAACATCCGGTGCTGCCAGGCCGCATTGCGGGCGAGCAGCACCTTCCCATCCAGCTCGACGATGGCGGCCAGCACAGGCGTCGGGTTGTTCCAGTGGGTGAACCCGCAGGCCGGACAACGCCAGCGCTCCTTCGCCCCCCCATCTTCCATCTGGGTGATGGGAGCGAGCGCGGTGGCACAAGCTGGGCAGAACCGGTAGGCAGCGGTGTCCATGGGGCGTACCGATCAAGCCGGAAAAACGCCGGTCGACAGGTACCGGTCACCCCGATCGCAGACCACAAACACGATGGTGGCGTTTTCCACACTGCGGGCGATCTGCTGAGCCACCCAGCAGGCCCCCGCCGCGGAAATACCGGCAAAAATGCCCTCCTCGCGCGCCAGGCGCCGGCACATGTCTTCGGCGTCGGACTGGCTCACGTAGACCAGCTCATCGACGCCCGAAGGGTCATAAATCTTGGGCAAATATTCCTGCGGCCATTTGCGTATGCCCGGAATGCGCGAACCCTCACTGGGCTGCGCCCCGATGACACGGATGCCTGGGTTCTTTTCTTTGAGGAAGCGCGAAACACCAGTGATGGTGCCCGTGGTCCCCATGGCACTCACGAAATGCGTGATGCGCCCGCCAGTCTGCTCCCAGAGTTCGGGACCAGTGGTTTCGTAATGGATGCGCGGATTGTCGGCGTTGGCAAACTGGTCCAACACCCGCCCCTTGCCCTCTTTCTCCATCTTGTCGGCCAAGTCGCGCGCGTACTCCATGCCGCCACTTTTGGGGGTCAGCACCAACTCGGCGCCAAAGGCTTTCATGGTCTGGGCCCGTTCGATGGAGAGGTCCTCCGGCATGATCAGCACCATGCGATAGCCCTTGATCGCAGCGGCCATCGCCAGCGCGATACCCGTGTTGCCCGAAGTGGCTTCGATCAGCGTGTCACCGGGCCGAATATCCCCCCGCTCCTCAGCCCGCTTGATCATCGACACCGCCGGCCGATCCTTGACCGAACCCGCGGGGTTGTTACCTTCAAGCTTGCCCAGCACCACGTTGCCCCGGCCCCGGTTGTCTTCTGCGCCGATCCGCTGCAATGCCACCAGGGGGGTGTTGCCGATCGCGTCTTCGATGGTCGCGTAGTTCATGGGCCTCACTGTGCCATAATTTGAAGCTTGGCATGACCGTGGCCCGGGTGGCGAAATCGGTAGACGCAAGGGATTCAAAATCCCTCGCCGCAAGGCGTGTCGGTTCGAGTCCGACCCCGGGCACCAGCTTTGGACATCGCCATGAGAGAACCCGCACAGGCTTGGCCTCTGCGGGTTTTTTTGTTGGTGGCGAGCACCGTGGGGGCTGAATACAACATGACCGGTGCAAATGCACGGCACGACACGCCGCGAGACACAAAGTCTGTCAATAATGATTCGCAAGTCGTTGATTTAAGATAAATTAGACGTTATGGCTTCTGTCGACACGCCCACCCAGGAACCGTCTTCCATGGCTCTGCCCGGCTTGGGACGTGCGCTGGTATCCGCCGGCATGCTGGGGCAACGGGCGGCGGAAGACCTCTATAAAAAAGCCCAGAGCAGCCGCACCAGCTTCATTGCCGAGCTCACCGGCTCCGGAGCGGTCTCCCCCTACGATCTGGCTCATACCATGTCGGTGGCGTTTGGCGCGCCGCTGCTCGACCTGGATGCCATCGACACCCAGCGTTTGCCCAAAGGCCTGCTGGACACCAAGATCTGCGCAGACTACCGCATCGTCGTTCTGAGCAAGCGCAACAACCGCCTGATGGTGGCCACGGCCGATCCCGCCGACCTCCAGGCTGCCGAGAAAATCAAGTTCGCCACCCAGATGGGGGTGGACTGGGTCATTGCCGAATTCGACAAGTTGAGCAAGCTGGTCGACGCTCAGGCGACCTCCGCCAACGACACGATGGACAACATCATCGGTGGCGAGTTCGAATTCGACGAAATGGCGGCAGAGGCGGCCATCTCGGACAGTGGCAACGACAAAGCAGCCTCCGAGGTTGACGATGCGCCGGTCGTCAAATTCCTGCACAAGATGCTGCTGGACGCGTTCAACATGCGCGCATCCGACCTGCACTTCGAACCCTACGAGCACAACTACCGGGTGCGCTTCCGCATCGATGGCGAGTTGCGGGAAATCGCCTCGCCACCTGTGGCCATCAAGGACAAGCTGGCTTCCCGCATCAAGGTCATCTCTCGGATGGACATCTCCGAGAAACGAGTACCGCAGGACGGCCGGATGAAGCTCAAGGTCGGACCCGACCGGGTGATCGACTTCCGGGTGAGTTCGCTGCCCACGCTGTTCGGCGAAAAGATCGTGATCCGGATTCTCGACCCGAGCAGCGCCAAGCTCGGCATTGACGCCCTCGGGTACGAACCCGAAGAAAAAGAGCGCCTGCTGGAAGCGATCGAGCGGCCTTATGGCATGGTCCTGGTCACCGGCCCGACAGGCTCGGGCAAAACGGTGTCGCTCTACACCTGCCTGAATCTGCTGAACAAGGCGGGCGTCAACATTTCCACGGCCGAAGACCCGTCGGAAATCAACCTTCCCGGCGTGAATCAGGTCAACGTCAACGAAAAGGCCGGGCTGACTTTCGCGGCGGCGCTCAAAGCGTTCCTGCGCCAGGATCCCGATGTGATCATGGTGGGTGAAATCCGTGATCTGGAAACCGCCGACATTGCTATCAAGGCTGCCCAGACGGGCCACATGGTGCTCTCGACGCTGCACACCAACGACGCCCCCACCACACTCACACGGATGATGAACATGGGCATCCCCACGTTCAACATCGCCTCCAGCGTGATTCTCATCACCGCCCAGCGCTTGGCACGGCGTCTGTGCCCTGTCTGCAAGGCCCCACTGGAAGCCCCGCGCAAAGCCCTGCTGGATGCGGGATTTCAGGCCGAGGAGCTTGACGGCACTTGGACGCCTTACCGGCCTGTCGGTTGTTCTGCATGCAACAATGGGTACAAGGGGCGGCTCGGCATTTACCAGGTGATGCCGATCTCGGAAGAGATCCAGCGGATCATCCTGCGCGGCGGCAGTGCCTTGGACATCGCCAAACAAGCCAGCCTGGAAGGCGTGCGCACGCTGCGCGAATCGGGCCTGCTCAAGGTCAAGCAAGGCATGACTTCCCTGGAGGAAGTCCTCAGCGTGACCAACGAATGACGGGGTAACCCGCAACCGGACACAGGGACAAGATGGCCACTGCAGCTACCAAAAGCGCCAAGGAATTCGTCTTCGAATGGGAAGGCAAGGACCGCAACGGCAAGACCGTGCGCGGAGAAACCCGCGCCGGCGGCGAGAACCAGGTGCTCGCCTCGCTGCGCCGTCAGGGCATTGTCCTCAACAAGATCAAAAAACGCCGGATGTCCTCCGGCAAGCGCATCAAGCCCAAGGACATTGCCATCTTCACCCGGCAACTGGCCACGATGATGAAGGCCGGCGTCCCACTGTTGCAGGCTTTCGATATCGTCGGCCGTGGCAACCCCAACCCCAATGTCACCCGGCTGCTGAACAACATTCGTTCTGACGTCGAGACGGGTACCTCGCTGAGTTCGGCCTTCCGCAAACACCCTCTGTACTTTGACAGCCTCTACTGCAACCTGGTTGAAGCCGGTGAAGCCGCCGGTATCCTGGAAGAGTTGCTGGACCGGCTGGCCACCTACATGGAGAAAACCGAGGCCATCAAGTCCAAGGTCCGCTCGGCTTTGATGTACCCGACCTCGGTGCTTATCGTCGCTTGCGTGGTGGTGACCATCATCATGATCTTCGTGATTCCCTCTTTCAAGGAGGTGTTCACGTCTTTCGGCGCCGACCTTCCAGCGCCCACCCTCTTCGTGATCGCGATGAGTGAGTTCTTTGTCGCGTATTGGTGGCTCATCTTTGGGCTCATCGGCGGCGGCGCTTACTTCTTCATGCAAGCTTGGCGGCGCAGTGAAAAAATCCAGATGTTCATGGATCGATTGCTGCTGCGTGTGCCCATCTTTGGTCCGCTGGTGGAAAAGGCCGTTGTCGCGCGCTGGACCCGCACGCTGTCCACCATGTTCGCCGCCGGCGTTCCGTTGGTGGAAGCTTTGGATTCCGTGGGGGGTGCCTCTGGCAATTCCGTCTACGCGCGCGCCACCGACAAGATCCAGCAGGAGGTGTCTACCGGCACCAGCCTGACCAATGCCATGACCAATGCCAACATCTTCCCGTCCATGGTGCTGCAAATGTGCGCCATTGGCGAGGAGTCCGGCTCGATCGACCACATGCTGGGCAAGGCGGCAGATTTTTACGAGGCCGAGGTCGACGACATGGTCGCTGGCCTGTCCAGCCTCATGGAGCCCATCATCATCGTGGTGCTCGGCGTGATCATCGGCGGCATCGTGGTGTCGATGTATCTACCCATCTTCAAGCTCGGCCAGGTCGTCTGATGCCCGATGACGTCTTGACCAGCACGCTGTTGCTGGGTTTGCTAGGGTTGCTCATCGGCAGCTTTCTCAATGTGGTGATCCACCGGCTGCCCTTGATGCTCGAGCGGCGCTGGGCTGCAGAATGCGCCGAGCTGCAAGGCGAGCAGCCCCCGGATCAGCCACCGCTGAGCCTGACCACCCCTCGTTCGCGCTGCCCCCATTGCGGCCACGCGATCCGTTGGTATGAAAACGTTCCCGTGATCAGCTATCTGGTGCTGCGCGGTCGCTGCTCGGAATGCCAGGCACGCATCAGTCCCCGTTACCCTCTGGTGGAGATCCTGACTGGCGGGCTGTTTGCCTGGTGTGGCTGGCAATGGGGCTTGACCGCAGCTGCCGCCGTATGGTGTGGCTTTGCCGCTGCCATCGTGACCCTGGCCTTCATCGATTGGGACACCACGCTGCTGCCCGACGACATCACCCTGCCCCTGCTCTGGGCGGGTCTGTGTGCCGCGGCCCTGGGGTTCTCCGGTACCGCACTGCCCGATGCCCTCTGGGGTGCGGTGGGTGGATACCTTTCGCTCTGGCTGGTGTACTGGGGCTTCAAGCTTCTGACCGGCAAGGAAGGCATGGGCTACGGCGACTTTAAGCTGTTTGCCGCCCTGGGGGCCTGGTTCGGGTGGCAAGCGCTGATTCCCATTATTTTGATGGCCTCCATCATTGGCGCCGTCATCGGCATCGGCATCAAGTTCGTTGGACAGTTGCGCGAGGGGGGCTACGTCCCCTTCGGGCCGTTTCTGGCTCTCGCCGGACTGACCGCCATGATCTTTGGTCCCATGGCCATCCTCCGTCTGTTCGGCCTCTGATGGCGCAGTGGCGGCTCGGGCTGACAGGGGGCATCGGTAGCGGCAAGAGCACGGTAGCCAGCGTGCTCCAGCAGCAAGGTGCCGTACTCATAGATGCCGATGCCATCTCGCGTGCCAGCACCCAATCGAACGGCAGCGCCATCGCCCCCATCCGACGCGAATTCGGTCCCAACTTCATCGATGCCTCCGGCGCGCTGGACCGCCAGCGCATGCGCGAACACGTCTTTCGGCATCCTGAAGCGCGCCAGCAGTTGGAAACCATTGTCCATCCACTCGTGGGCCAAGAGATCCAGCGCCAGCTCGAAGCGGCGAGGCCTGCCGCCTGCGTCGTGCTCGACATTCCACTGTTGGTCGAGTCACCACGCTGGCGCCCGCAACTGGATCGCGTCATCGTGGTGGATTGCTCCGAAGCCACCCAGCGAGCGCGGGTGCGCCAGCGCAATGCCTGGGATGACGACACCATCGAGGCGGTGATGCGCACACAAAGCCCTCGGCTTCAAAGGTTGGCGGCGGCCGACCTTGTCGTCCACAATGATGGACACGATTTGGTGCAACTGCGCGCGCTGGTCCTTCAGTTGGGGGCCCGGTTCGGGCTATGATGCCCGAGCCCCCACCCGATGGCCCGCCCCTCGTCCCATCCGCCGCCGTGATCCTGTACGAATACCCATTCAACGAACGCATTCGCACCTACCTGCGGCTCGAACAACTGTTCCGGCGCCTTGCCGAACTCATGGCTCGCGACCAGCCGCTGGACCACCACTTTGCCATCCAGACGATTTTCGAAATCATGGATGTCGCCTCACGCGTGGACATGAAGTCCGATGTGCTGAAGGATCTCGACAAGCAGAAGCAGATCCTCAACAGCTACCGCGGTAATCCAGCCATTTCTGAGCGAGCCCTTGATGGCGTCGTGGCCCAGTTGGATGCCTGTTTCGAAGGGCTGAATGCCTCGAACGGCAAGGCTGGACAGTCACTCACCGAAAACGACTGGCTCATGGGGATCCGCAGCCGCATCGGCATTCCGGGTGGTACTTGCGAATTCGACCTTCCCGCTTACTTTCACTGGCAACACCTCGACACCAATCATCGACAGGCCGACCTGCAAAGCTGGGCGCAAACGCTGGCACCGCTGGCAGAGTCCATCGTGCTGCTGTTGAAAATGCTGCGCGACTCGGGCGCTGCACAGCGTGTGGTGGCTCCAGGCGGGCAGTTCCAGCAAAACCTGCCCCAGGGACGCACCTTTCAACTGCTGCGGTTGCGACTCGATCCTTCGGCGGGGTTGATTCCCGAGATCAGCGGCAACCGCCTGCTGGTGTCGGTGCGGCTGATGCGCACCGGTGAAGACCTGCGCCTGCACCCTGCAGGCGAAGACGCGACCTTTGAACTGACGCTCTGCGCATGAGTGAAAGCCTTTCCAACGAGACGACCAAGATCGTCGCCTGCCCTGCGTGCAGCGGCGACAGCCACTACGCGGCGAGCAACCCCTACCGTCCCTTCTGCAGCGCCCGCTGCAAACAGATCGATCTGGGGGCGTGGGCAAGCGAACAGTTCAGGGTGCAGGCCGAGCCGCCGGCAGATCCCGATACCGCCCCTTGGCCCACGCCCGCGCACTGAGCTGAGGCACCCGACCCTCGGTGCCTGCCTCAATCGCGCGCGGCAGCCTCTTCGGTCAACCACGCCAGTACCGGGATCGCGCCAGGCAGCACCGGCTCACACCCCACGGGCAGGTGCTCCCAGATGTGCTGCTGGCCTTCCCGCATTTGCAGCTCGCCGACCCAGTCGAATACCTTGCAGAAATGCAGACGCACCAGCGCATGCGGATAATCCACCAGCGTGTCGCGCCAGGGGTGCGCCGGCCCAATGCTGATCCCAAGCTCTTCCTGCAGTTCGCGTCGAAGCGCCTGCTCCACCGTCTCCCCGGCTTCGAGTTTGCCGCCCGGAAACTCCCAGTACCCTGCATAGACTTTGCCAGGTGGCCGTGAGGTCAGCAGAAATCGGCCATCGCGCCCGACCAGCACACCCACAGCCACTTCCGTCACCGGACGAACCGGTTGCCCTTGGGCCGCGCCACCGCCATCGACCACGAGTGTTTCTGAGGTCATGCGCGCCACCCGTCAGCCTTGCACACCGTGCGAACCCGCGTAGTCCCGCGCAAACTGATAGGCCACCCGTCCACTGCGTGAACCCCGCTCCAGCGCCCACACCAGTGCCTGCGGCCGGGCGGTTTCGATATCCTCAGGCGACACGCCGAACGATGCCAACCACTGACCGACGATCGCCAGGTATTCGTCCTGGCTGAAGGGGTAGAAACTCACCCACAGCCCGAAACGCTCCGACAGGGAAATTTTTTCCTCCACCACTTCGCCCGGATGAACTTCTCCATCCGCCGTGTGCGTGTAGCTGAGGTTTTCCTTCATGTATTCGGGCAACAGGTGCCGACGGTTGCTCGTGGCGTAGATGAGCACGTTCTGGCTGGCGGCCGACACCGATCCGTCCAGGATGGACTTGAGCGCCTTGTACCCCGCTTCGCCATCTTCGAAACTCAGGTCATCGCAGAACACGACAAACCGCTCCGGCCGCCCCGCGACCACGTCGACGATGTCGGGCAGGTCCACCAGATCGGCCTTGTCCACTTCGATCAGGCGCAAGCCGTGCGGCGCGTATTCATTCAGGCAAGCCTTGACCAACGACGATTTGCCGGTGCCACGCGCCCCTGTGAGAAGCACGTTGTTGGCAGGCAGGCCTTGAACGAATTGCTGGGTGTTGCGCTGGATTTTGGCCTTCTGGCCGTCGATTTCCTGCAGGTCGACCAAGCGCATCTGCGCCACATGGCGCACCGGCTCCAGCCAGCCATGTCCCCCCGCGCGCTTGCGATAACGAAACGCAACCGATGCATTCCAGTCGGGGGCACCCATCGGGCGGGGCAACACAGCCTCGATGCGGCCGATCAGTTGTTCGGCCCGCTCGATCAGACGTTCGAATTTTTCGTTCATGGATTTTCTGCCAGATCACCCCGCAGGTCTGCAGCCTGCGCGGGCGGCACCAAAGACACGCCGCAGTCGGCGAGAGATTTCACGAGCGGTAGTCGGCGTTGATCGACACGTAATCGTGGCTGAAGTCGCAGGTCCAGACGGTTTCGGTCGCCTCACCACGACCCAACCCGATGCGCACCAGAATCTCAGCGGCTTTCATCACACGCTGGCCGTCCGCCTCCTGATACGCTGGATGGCGCCCGCCCTGGTGCACCACGTGCACATCCCCCAGATGCAGATCGATGCCAGCGACGTCGAGATCGTCGATACCCGCGTAGCCCACCGCAGCCAGAATGCGGCCCAGATTGGGATCGCTGGCGAAGAAGGCGGTCTTGACCAGCGGCGAGTGCGCCACGGCATACGCAGCCTTCAGACATTCCTGCGCATCGCGCCCACCCTCCACCTGCACGGTGATGAACTTGGTGGCCCCTTCGCCATCGCGCACGATGGCATGGGCCAAGAAACGCGCCACGGGCTGGAGGGCCGCCAGCAAGGCCTGCCCTTGCGGGCTGTCCAGATCCGTCACCGCTGCATGGCCAGCCTTGCCGGTGGCCACGACCACGAAGGAATCGTTGGTGGAGGTGTCCCCATCCACAGTGACGCGGTTGAACGAAGCGTCGGCGAGTCGGCGCGCCAGATCGCTCATCACCCCCGGCGCCACCACCGCATCGGTCGCCAGAAAGCCCAGCATGGTGGCCATGTTGGGCCTGATCATCCCTGCCCCTTTGGCAATACCGCTGGCCGTGATGGTCTGTCCGTCAACCGTGGTCTGGGAACTCATGGCTTTGGGCACGGTGTCCGTGGTCATGATGCCTTCGGCCGCTTTGAGCCACTGCGCCCCCGAAGCGCCATCCGCGCCCCCCGCATCGGCCAGGGCAGCAGGCAGGCCCGCCAGCAAGCGGTCCACCGGCAGGGGTTCCATGATCACACCGGTGGAAAACGGCAGCACTTGTTCATGCTGCACACCCAGCGCCAATGCCAGCGCACTCGCTGTCTGGCGGGCATGGTGCAGACCGGGCTCGCCCGTGCCCGCATTCGCATTGCCGGTATTGATGACCATGGCGCGCACGCCGGCCTGGCTCGACAAATGCTCGCGGCAGACCTGCACGGGCGCGGCGGCATAGCGGTTGCGCGTAAAAACGGCCCCCACGCACGCCCCCTCGTCCAGCAGAAACACCGTCAGGTCTTTTCGGTGGGCTTTGCGGATGCCCGCTTCCGCCACACCGATACGCACGCCCGCAACGGGCAACAGATCCTGGGCGAGCGGCGCGTTGTAGTTCACGGCCATGGCAACAATCTCCGATCAAAGAAACTCGTCGTACACCCTGCGGGAACCACCCGGGCCCCGTTCGGTAACCGATCATGCCCCCGTGCCCCGCACGGGATGCGCTGTCAGCTCAATGCACCGTGGCAGTGCTTGTACTTCTTGCCGCTGCCACAAGGGCAAGGGTCGTTGCGGCCTACGCGCGGCACCGCCGAGGCCACCGTGGCCTCATCCACCTGCGACTCGGCCTCACCCGTCTCGGTCGGGGCGGTGTAGGTCACGTTGGCAATGCTTTCGGCACGCTGTTCCATCTGCTGTGCCGCTTCGCTCACCTGTTCAGGCGTCTGCACACGCACATTCAGCAGGACACGGCTCACGTCATTGCGAACGCTGTCGAGCAATTGACCGAACAGCGCAAAGGCCTCGCGCTTGTATTCCTGCTTGGGCTGCTTCTGGGCGTAGCCACGCAGGTGGATGCCCTGCCGGAGGTAATCGAGAGCCGCGATGTGGTCCCGCCACTGGCTGTCCAGTGTCTGCAAAAGCACCATGCGCTCGAACTGGGTGAAGTTCTCTTCACCCACCAGGGCGACCTTGGCATCAAATGCCTCCTTGGCCACCGCCTGCACACGGATAACGATATCGTCGGCATCGATCGCCTCCGCTTCTGCCACCCAGTTCGCGACCCGGGCCTCCAGCGCCCATTCCTCACGCAGGACGCGTTCGAGAGCGGGCAGATCCCATTGCTCTTCCACACTGCCCTCGGGCACATACTGGCTTACCACGTCGGCCATACAGCCGTCGCGCAAGCCATCGATCTGGGCACGCAGGCTGGCGGCATCCAGAATGTCGTTGCGCTGCTGGTAAATCACCTTGCGCTGGTCGTTGGCCACGTCGTCGTACTCCAGCAGCTGCTTGCGCACGTCGAAGTTGCGCGCCTCCACCTTGCGCTGTGCGCCCTCGATGCTTCGAGTGACGATACCGGCCTCGATGGCCTCGCCCTCCGGCATCTTGAGCCGGTCCATGATGGCGCGGACCTTGTCACCCGCAAAGATCCGCATCAGCGGATCGTCCAGACTCAGATAGAAACGCGACGAACCGGGGTCGCCCTGGCGCCCGGACCGGCCGCGCAACTGGTTGTCGATACGACGGCTTTCGTGACGCTCGGTCGCGATGATGCGCAAACCACCCAGTGCCTTGACCTTGTCATGATCCTGCTGCCACTGCTGACGCAGCGTCTCCATGCGCGTGGCCTTGGTCGCCTCATCAAGTGACGCATCCGCCTCGACAGCGGCCAGCATTTTTTCCAGATTGCCACCTAGCACGATGTCGGTGCCACGACCAGCCATGTTGGTCGCAATGGTGATGGCACCGGGCCGTCCCGCCTGCACGATGATGTCGGCTTCGCGTGCGTGCTGTTTGGCATTGAGCACTTCGTGTGGCAGCTTGGCCGCCACCAGCAACTGCGCAATGATTTCGGAGTTCTCGATCGACGAAGTCCCCACCAGCACGGGCTGACCGCGCTCATGGCATTCACGGATATCGGCGATGGCCGCTTCGTATTTCTCCTTGGTGGTCTTGTAGACGCGATCGAGCTGGTCATCGCGCTGACTCGGCCGGTTGGGCGGAATCACCACCGTTTCCAGGCCATAGATTTCCTGGAATTCATACGCCTCGGTATCGGCCGTACCGGTCATGCCGGAAAGCTTCGTGTAAAGGCGGAAGTAGTTCTGGAATGTGATCGATGCCAGCGTCTGGTTCTCGGGCTGGATCGCCACGCCTTCCTTGGCCTCCACCGCCTGGTGCAGACCATCGCTCCAGCGGCGGCCCGCCATGAGGCGGCCAGTGAACTCGTCGACGATGACGATCTCGCCGTTCTGGTTCACGTAATGCTGGTCGCGGTGGTAGATGTGATGGGCCTTGAGCGATGTCACCAGATGGTGCAGCAGCGCAATGTTGGCCGGGTCGTACAGCGATGCCCCTTCGGGCAACAGGCCCGCCTGCGCCAGCAGGCGCTCGGCATTTTCATGTCCCTGTTCGGTCAGGTGGATCTGGTGCGATTTTTCGTCGACCGTGAAATCGCCGGGCTTGATCACGCCCTCACCCGTTCGCGGGTCGGCTTCGCCTTCCTGGCGCACCAGATGGGGCACCAGCTTGTTGATGGTCACATAAACGGGCGTCTGGTCTTCGGCCTGGCCGCTGATGATCAGGGGCGTGCGAGCTTCATCGATGAGGATCGAGTCCACCTCGTCGACGATGGCGTAGTGCAGCGGGCGCTGCACCCGGTCACCCGACTCGTAGACCATGTTGTCCCGCAGGTAATCGAAGCCGTACTCATTGTTCGTCCCATACGTGATGTCCGCCCGGTAGGCTGCCTGCTTGTCTTCACGAGGCATCTGGGGCAGGTTGACCCCGACCGACAAGCCCAGAAAGTTGTACAGGCGCCCCATCCATTGGGCATCGCGCGTGGCCAGGTAATCGTTCACCGTCACCACGTGCACGCCCTTGCCTGCCAGGGCATTCAGGTACACCGGCAGCGTCGCCGTCAGGGTCTTGCCTTCCCCGGTGCGCATTTCAGCGACCTTGCCCGAGTGCAGGGCAATGCCTCCGATGAGCTGCACGTCGAAGTGCCGCATCTTCATCACGCGCTTGCTGGCCTCACGCACCACCGCAAAGGCTTCCGGCAACAGGGCATCCAGAGTCTCGCCAGCGGCCACACGCTGGCGGAGCGTACCTGTCTGTGCCTGCAGTTCGGCATCGCTGAGCTTTTCGAACTTCGGCTCCAGTGCGTTGATGCGCTCAACAGTCTTGCGGTAGGTCTTGATCAGGCGGTCGTTGCGGCTACCGAAGATCTTGGTGAGGAAGTTTGTGGCCATAGTGCGGGCCCGCAGGCGCACCGAATGCGCGCTGCCAGGGCAAGAAAGATCGGAAGTCCCGAAAAGGGCTGTCGGAAAGCCAGAAACGACTCAGATGCCCGCCGACGCAAGATATTCAAGAGCAAACAGGCATTTTAGCTGCCGCTCCTGCTGCTCGCCCACGAGGTCAACGCCGGACCACCGACGCCTTGCTGGACACTTCGGCTGCCGCCATGTTTTCCCCCGCATCCAGAAAACGGCGCGGATCCTGCGGAACCCCCGAAACCCACACCTCAAAATGGAGGTGCGGGCCGGTGGAACGGCCCGTGGACCCCACGTCCGCAATTCGCTGCCCCCTCTTGACCAGATCACCTTTTTTGACGTGTACCTTCGAGGTGTGGGCATAGCGGGTAATCAGGTTGTTGCCATGGTCGATCTCCACCATGTTCCCGTAAGCCGGGTGGTACTCCTGCACCACCACCACGCCGCCGGCAGCGGCCAAGATCGGCGTCCCGACGTCCGAGGGGAAATCAAGGCCGGTGTGCAGCGCCGAACGCCCCGTGAAGGGGTCGATCCTGAATCCGAACGGAGAACCGACACGCCCCCCCGTCACGGGTTCCTGTGTGGGCACCAGACTGCGCTGGATCTTCTGGTCAAACAGCCGCGACTCCACCGCTGTCAGCCAGTCAATACGCGAGCCGCTCGACACATCCAGTTGATCCATCGCCTGTCCGAGTTCGTCCACGGTCAACGCCCGCTCGCCGATCAGCATGCCGCCAGCTCCGGGCAAGGTCTTGAAGTCCGCCGGATTCAAGCCTGCCAAACCGGCCACTCGTTCCCCCAGCGACTCAATCTGCATCATGCGCGCCTGCATTTCACCCAGCCGGCGCGCCATCACGTCCAGGTTTTCTCGCATATACAGCGACCGGGCATCGAGCTCCCCCTGCGTCACGATACGCGCCACCGAAGCAAAACCCGGCCAGCCTTTGCGCACCCCTTCCAGAAAAACCCAGTGGTATGCCGCGACCGCTCCGAGCATCAACATCAGAGAGCCCAACGCTGCAGCACCCAGCAATTTCCACCCATTGAGATGCAGAGCCCGGCTCTGAGCCAACCAGGCGTCCGTGATAATGATGTGCACGCTTGAACCTTTCCCAACGACCGCACTTGCTGCCCATGAACGCAACACCTCGTCGCAGCGGCATGGTGAGCCTCGAAGAAGCCGTCACCCACGCTCCGACCCTGGCCAGCCTCCAGCAACGAATCCAGGAATCCAGCCGCCACTTGACCATGATCCAGCAGCTGATTCCCGCACCCTTGCGGCGCCATGTCAAAGCGGGCCCCCTGCAAGACGACGACTGGTGTCTGTTGGTCGGCAATGCCACCGCCGCATCCAAACTGAGACAGCTTGTCCCTGCCATCCAGCAGGAACTGAACCAAAAGGGGGCAAAGATTACCTCGATCCGCATCAAAATCCAAGCGGCATCGCGGTGAGTGAGGGACCCGCGGAACGGGAAATTGACTCCCGCCGCATCTCAACGGTCGGTGGGCAGACCGTGGTGCCGCTTGTCTGACTCGAACAGACGACCTATCGCTTACAAGGCGAGTGCTCTACCAACTGAGCTAAAGCGGCCACAACCCCGTTTCCGAGGTTGAGAATTCTACTTGACGCGCTTGAGGTGCGATCGCCCGCCACCACCCGAAGTCGGGCCATCCGGTGGTGGCTCACCAGCCTCATCCGACACCGCCCCCTCATCACTGGGAACCGCACGCAAGGGGGCGCGCTCCGCATCGGCCGCCGCTGCGGGCAGGACCTCGGAGACAGCCGGCGGAGGAAAGGCCATGCCTTGCCCGTTCTCACGGGCGTAGATGGCGATCACATGGCCCACGGGAATGATGATCTCGCGGGCAACCCCTCCGAATCGCGCCTTGAACTCGATGTAATCGTTGCCCAGACGCAAGCCGTTGGTGGCGTCAAAACTCACGTTCAAAACGATCTCGCCGTTTTTCACGTATTCCTGCGGAACCTGCACCGACGCATCGACCTGTACAGCGATGTACGGAGAAAACCCGTGATCGGTGCACCACTCGTGCAGCGCACGCAGCAGATAGGGACGCGTAGAAGGGAGTTCCTGTTGACTCAGACTCATGGAATCCATCAGATGGGCACCCAGATTGGCCGGGTGCCACAACCTTGTTACTTGCGCATGACCTTTTCCGAGGGCGTGAGCGCCTCGATGTAAGCCGGACGGGAAAAAATGCGCTCCGCGTACTTCAGCAACGGCGCCGCATTCTTGCTCAACTCGATGCCATAGAAATCGAGGCGCCACAGCAACGGCGCAATGGCCACGTCCAGCATCGAGAAGTTGTCACCCAGCATGTACTTGTTCTTCAGGAACACCGGTGCCAGTTGGGTCAGACGGTCACGGATATGCGCTCGCGCTTTTTCCAGCGCCTTGTCATTGCCCTTCGCTGCACGCGATTCCAGCACGGACACATGGGTGAACAGCTCTTTCTCGAAGTTCAGCAGAAAGAGGCGCACGCGCGCACGGTCCACCGGGTCGCCCGGCATCAGCTGAGGATGCGGAAAGCGCTCATCGATGTACTCGTTGATGATGTTCGATTCGTACAGGATGAGATCACGTTCGACCAGAATCGGCACCTGCCCGTAAGGATTCATCACGCTGATGTCTTCGGGCTTGTTGTACAGATCCACATCGCGGATCTCGAAATCCATGCCCTTCTCGAACAGCACGAAGCGGCAACGGTGGGAGTAAGGGCAGGTGGTGCCCGAGTACAAGACCATCATGTGAGAGACTCCTTAATGCAAAAAACAGTGGAGGACCTGGAGAGCATTTGCTCGACACGGCCCTGCCACTGTGGGCAGCCAACCCCGACGCCTTGACGGCGGCAGGCCGGCTCCAGAGGAAAAATTACTTGACGTCTTTCCAGAACGCTGCGTTCAAGCGCCAAGCCACAAGGGCAAAGGCCGCCAGGAAGATCATGACCCAGACGCCAATGCGCACACGGCTGTTCTGGGCCGGCTCCCCCATCCACTGCAGGTACGCCACCAGATCACCTACGTTCTGATCGAACTCGGCCTGCGTCATCTTGCCAGGCTTTACATCTTGCCAGCCCTTGAGAACGTCGACCTCATGACCATGGCTCCCCACTTTTTCCAGAACCGGGGCGCGCTCGCCCTGCAGCTCCCAAAGTGGGTTGGGCATGCCGATGCTGGGGAACACCATGTTGTTCCAGCCGGTCGCCTTGGTGTCATCGCGGTAGTAAGTCCGCAGCAAGGTGTAAATGTAGTCGGCACCGGTGTAGCCCGGGCCCGAACGCGACCGTGCGATCACCGTCAGGTCGGGCGGGTTGGCGCCGAACCACTCCTTGGCCTGCTTGGGATCAATAGCCGCCTTCATCGTCTCACCGATCTTGTCGGTAGTGAAGGTCAGGTTTTCAGCAATCTGCTTGTCATCCAGCCCAATATCGCGCAAGCGGTTGAAGCGCATGAACGCCGCAGAATGGCAGCTCAGGCAGTAATTGACAAAGATCTTGGCGCCGTTTTGCAGCGCCGCCATGTCGTTGGTTCGGTTGGGAGCCTTGTCGATCGGGAAGCCACCACCCGCAGCCTGCGCGGCACCGGCAAGACCCAAGGTGAGCACAAAGCCCAGAAGCATCTTTTTCATGGGGATATTTCTCCGCTGGGACTTTTGACTCAATGGGCCGTGAAGTTCACGCGCGCGGGCACGGGCTTGAATTCACCCAGACGCGACCACCAGGGCATCAGCAGGAAGAAGCCGAAATAGAACAGCGTACCCACCTGGGACACACGCTCACCGATAGGCGACGGCGGCAAAATACCCAGGTAGCCGAGGATCAGGAAATTGATCACGAAGACGGCGTAGAGCCATTTGTTCCAGCTCGGACGGTAGCGGATCGACTTGACCGGGCTGTGGTCCAGCCAAGGGAGGAAGAAGAGGATGATGACCGCACCACCCATGGCCACCACACCCCAGAACTTGGCATCGATCGCCCACATCAGGGCAATCAGCACCAGCGCAGCGCCGACAACCACGCCCTTGGCCAAACCGCCGAGCTTGGTCTTGACGACGCCCAGAACGGCGCCAGCCAACACACAAGCCATGAGGGCGTACATCATTTCGGTCGTTATCGCACGCAGCATGGAGTAGAACGGTGTGAAGTACCAGACCGGTGCAATATGCGGCGGGGTCTTCAGCGGATCGGCCGGGATGAAGTTGTTGTACTCCAAGAAGTAGCCGCCAAACTCAGGCGCGAAGAACACGATGGCCGAGAACACCATCAGGAACACAGCCACACCAAACACATCGTGCACGGTGTAGTAGGGATGGAACGGCACGCCATCGGCCGGTGCATCCTTGGACCAGCGGTTGCCCTTCGGACCGGCCTTGATTTCCACACCATCCGGATTGTTGGAACCCACATCGTGCAGCGCCAGCAAGTGCGCCACCACCAGACCCAGCAAAACCAGGGGCACAGCAATCACGTGGAAGCTGAAGAAGCGGTTGAGCGTGGCATCGCCCACCACGAAGTCGCCACGGATCAGGATGGCCAGATCAGGGCCGACAAAGGGGATGGCGGAAAACAGGTTCACGATCACCTGCGCGCCCCAGTAGGACATCTGGCCCCAGGGAAGCAGATAACCCATGAAGGCCTCGGCCATCAGTGCCAGGAAGATGGCACAACCGAAAACCCAGACCAACTCACGCGGCTTGCGGTAGGAGCCGTAGATCAGGCCACGGTACATGTGCAGATACACCACCACAAAGAAGGCCGATGCCCCGGTGGAGTGCATGTAGCGAATCAGCCAGCCCCAGGGCACATCGCGCATGATGTACTCGACAGAGGCAAACGCTAGGTTGGCGTCGGGCTTGTAGTGCATCACCAGAAAAATGCCGGTGACGATCTGGATCACGAGCACCAGCAACGCCAGCGAACCGAAGATGTACCAGAAGTTGAAGTTCTTCGGAGCGTAGTACTCCGACATGTGAACGCGGTAAGCCGAGAAAGCGGTAGGAAACCGGTTCTCGAACCAGTTCACGACCTTCTGGCCAGCGGGAGCATCGGGGGGGAGTTCTTTGAATTCAGCCATGTCAGCCTCTGTTGGTCGGTGCGCCAGGGCCTGTCAGGCCTTCTTGTCTTCGCCGATGAGCAGCACCGTGTCCGACACGTAGTAGTGCGGCGGCACTTCCAGATTGTCCGGAGCCGGCTTGTTCTTGAACACCCGGCCCGCCAGGTCGAAAGTGGAACCGTGGCAAGGGCAGAGGAAACCGCCCTTCCAGTCTTCGGGCAACGAAGGCTGCGTACCAACGGCGAACTTGTCGATAGGCGAACACCCCAGGTGCGAACAGATGCCCACGCCCACAAACACCTCGGGCTTGATGGAGCGGTGGCGGTTCTTGGCGTACTCCGGCGTGGGATACGCCTTGCGATCGGAATTCGGGTCGGCCAGTTGCGCCTCGTCCTCTTCCAACGACTTGAGCTGCTCGGCCGTGCGCTTCATGATCCACACTGGCTTGCCTCGCCACTCCACAACGATTTTCTCGCCAGGCTGGACGGCCGAAATATCGACCTCGACCGCAGCGCCAGCGGCCTTGGCCCGCTCCGACGGCTGGAAGGTGCTCACGAAAGGCACGGCAACGGCTGCGGCTCCCACGCCACCCATGGCGCAGGAAGTGATCAGCCAGGTTCGGCGACTGCTGTCCACAGTCGCATCGACGGTTGCTTCACTCATGGGGAACTTTCAATGACGTTTCGAAACGGGGCAATACCAAGGTCAACATTGCATTGTACCGAAGCCCAAAACCGCCTCCCGAACCTTTCGGGACACAGCACCAGCCAGGGTCAGCCCCTTGCCTTCGGCAAAAGAGCCCCTCCGTTAATACCAAGGTGCTCTGTGAGAAAATGAAAACAAGAGGGCTGCACGGTGCAGCCCTCGCCGCGGAGCGCGATGATGAGCATAGCGAGTGAATTCAAAGAATTCGCCCTGAAGGGCAATGTGATGGACTTGGCAGTTGGCGTCATCATTGGGGGGGCGTTTGGCAAGATCGTCAGCTCTCTGGTGGATGACGTGATCATGCCGGTGGTCAGCAAGATTTTTGGCGGGCTGGATTTTTCCAGCTACTACGTCCCTCTGGCGGGACAGGCTGCGGGCTTGCCTTTGGCCAAGGCCAAGGAAGCTGGCGCAGTGCTCGCCTACGGCAACTTCATCACCATCGCACTCAACTTCATCATCCTGGCGTTTGTCATCTTCGTGATGGTCAAGCAGGTCAACCGCCTCAAGCGCGAGACCCCTCCGCCGCCGCCAGCAGGCCCGACGGAGGAGGTGCAGTTGCTGCGAGACATCCGCGATAGCCTGCGCAAATAAACCCCTCGGACATCCATGGCCGCTGCCGGAGTCGGCAGCTTTTTTTGCGACTGCCTCAGAGCTCGCCAGGCCCAGGCGACCGGGCAGCGGTCTGCCAGGCTTCGTCAAGCGCAGCCAAAAGGCTCGCCGCACTGGCTTGACCTGTCCCTGCCAGATCGAAGGCCGTACCGTGATCAGGGCTGGTGCGAATCAGAGGCAGGCCCAACGTGGTGTTGACGCCGTGCTCCAACCCCATCAGCTTGACCGGAATGAGCCCTTGGTCGTGGTACATCGCCACCACGGCATCGAACGCCCCTTGCCGGGCCCGCATGAACACCGTATCAGGTGCATACGGACCTGACACGTTCCAGCCGCGATCCCTGCCAGCCGCGATTGCTGGCGCAATCACTTCCAGTTCCTCTCGTCCGAACAGCCCCCCCTCTCCGGCGTGGGGGTTCAGTCCAGCCACCGCAATGCGTGCCTGCGGCAGACCATGGCGCGCAAAATAGTCGGCCGTAATGCGCAACGTCTCCAACACCTGATCGAACGTCACCGCCGCTATGGCCTCCCGCAACGCCACATGGATGCTCACCAGCACGGTACGCAGTCCTGGTGCGCTGAGCATCATGCGAACCGGCATCTGTTCCAGCGGGACTCCCGCGTAAGCCGCCGACAGCGCCTGCAGCATTTCCGTGTGCCCGGGATAAGGCACACCCGCCGCATGCAACGCCTCTTTGTGGATGGGCGCGGTCACCAAAGCCCTCGCTCGCCCGGCCAGCACCTCCGTTGCCCCCCAGGCGATGCAATCCGCCGCAGCCCGCCCCGCAGAGGCAGAAATACACCCCCACGACACAGGCTCATGCAAAGTACATGTCTGCACCACCACCGGAGCCCCCACCGGCACATGCACCCACGCATTCAGATCGGACACCTCCACCCATTCCGGCTCAGCCCCCAGCAAGGCCTGCGCCCGCTTCAGAGAGGGCACATCGCCCGCCACCAGGACACGCTGGCACCATTCCGGCCGTTGCATCAAGGCCTTGGCAATGATTTCCGGCCCCACACCGGCCGGATCGCCCATGGTGAGGACGATGGGGCGGGAAGGGCGTTCGGACTGCATGCGCAACCCCTTCAGGCAGGATTGGGAATATCGATGAACACATGCTCCATGCCGAGCTCCCCGGCCACATGCGCGCCCACCGCCGGCGCCCCATAGCGCTCCGAAGCGTGATGGCCGCAGGCGACGTAGGCCACGCCGCTTTCGCGAGCGTAGTGGGCTTGTGGCTCGGATATTTCGCCCGTGATGAACAGGTCTGCGCCGGCCGCAATCGCCGCCTCGAAGTAGCCTTGCGCACCGCCGGTGCAGAGCGCCACCCGCTCCACCGGCCGGCTGGCCTCATTGGCCACCAAAGTCACCGCACGTCCCAAAGAGCCTTCGATCCGATCCGCCAAGGCCTGCGCGGTGACGGGAGCGGTGCACCCCAACCAGCCCAGCGCCTGGTCCCCGAAGCAGCCCTCCAAGCCACCGAACCGCTCCAGACCCAACCGGGCGGCCAGTTGGGCATTGTTTCCGAGCGTGGGGTGGGCATCCAGCGGAAGGTGATAGGCGAACAAACTGATGTCGTGCGCCAATAGACGGGACAGGCGTTGTTTCATCCACCCGACGACCCGGCCATCTTGCCCCCGCCAGAAAAGGCCATGGTGCACCAGAATGGCGTCGGCCCCTTCGGCGATAGCGGCATCGATCAGTGCCAGACTGGCCGTCACACCAGACACCAGCTTCCTGATCCGAGCCCGGCCCTCGACCTGGAGGCCGTTGGGACCGTAGTCGCGAAACTGGGCTGGCTGCAGCAGCGTATCGAGGGTTTGCAACAAAAGCGTGCGATCAGCGGGTGCTTGCATGCCCGCATTCTGACAGCGTGCGGGACGCACTCGCCCGCGTCGGAACCTTACCCCTCGCTGCGCGGCGCCTCATTCACCTTGCGCAGAAAAAATCGGATGAACCAGATTGCCATACCGATCATGAAAATGATGCCGGCAATGCTGAAGAGGCCGTAGTCGGTCGAGAACAGATCCACCAATGCTTTCATCGTCTTCTCTCCTTAGAGATACTGAGGGGAGCACCATTGCAAGCCATGCCCTGTTCAGGTGCGTTGATCTGCATCAATTCGCATGAACCCGTGAAACAGAATGCAGATGCAGGACAATGCGCATCACGTTTGCGTCTCTTCGCCAACAGAACTTTGCTGCGCTTCTCATGAAACGACTCTGGCTGGTCTTCGCCCAATCCGTCACCGTGCTGCTGGCAGCTTATTTTGTGGTCGCCACCTTGCGGCCCGAATGGCTCAACCGCAAGCCCTCTCTGCCCATGATCGTGCCGGTTCTGGAGTCTTCGACCCCTCCGGGAGATGGCGCCCAGGCCACGACGGCGGGATTCCGCTCGGCAGCCCAGGCCGCTTCGCCCGCCGTGGTCAGCATAAACACCAGCAAAGCCACGGAAACCAATCCTCAGACCTCTGACCCCTGGTTTCGTTTCTTTTTTGGCGACCAGGGCCAATCCCAGCGGCAAAGCGGCCTCGGTTCAGGCGTCATCGTCAGTCCCGCCGGCTACATCCTCACCAATAACCATGTGATCGAGGAAGCCGACCAGATCGAGGTTCTGCTCAATGACGGCCGACGCAGTCCCGCCCAGGTCATCGGTACCGACCCGGACACCGACTTGGCCGTGCTCAAGGTCGACCTTCAGTCGCTGCCCGTTATCACGCTGGGTGATTCGGACGCACTGGCCATCGGCGATGCTGTCCTGGCTATCGGCAACCCCTTTGGTGTGGGGCAGACCGTCACCAGCGGCATCGTCAGCGCCCTGGGACGCACGCAACTGGGCATCAACACCTTTGAGAACTTCATCCAGACCGATGCGGCCATCAACCCCGGCAACTCCGGTGGCGCACTGGTAGACACCAACGGCCACCTGATGGGCATCAATACGGCCATTTACTCCCGCTCAGGTGGATCAATGGGCATTGGGTTTGCCATCCCCACCTCCACCGCCCGCAGCGTCATGGAGGCCATCGTGCGGGACGGCCAGGTCACCCGGGGATGGATCGGCGTGGAACCCCAGGACCTCACCCCCGAACTTGCTGAGAACTTCGGTGTGCCGCCGGGTACCGGCGTCATCATCACGGGCGTGCTCCAGAACGGCCCTGCCGCACAGGCCGGACTCCGCCCGGGAGACGTCATCACCCAGGTGGCAGGCAAGTCGGTCAACAACGTCGCCCAACTGCTGTCGGCGGTCGCCGCCCTTCCGCCGGGTCAGCCGGCATCTCTGGAAGTGGTCCGCAAAGAAGGCGCGCAGCACCTGCAAGTGGTCCCGGGTAGGCGCAATCTGCCCCGGCAAACCAACGGCCAGCGCTGAAGCTTTGGGGAGGAGCGGTGTTGTGGCTCTTGCCACCGCACCGCCTGCGACGCCTTAGGAAGCTGAATCTTCGGGCGTGGCCGGTGCCTGGGTGCTCCGGACAAACCACTGCGAACCCCAGATGCCCAGCTCGTACAGCAGGCACATGGGAACGGCCAGCGCCAGCTGGGAAATCACATCGGGCGGCGTGACCACCGCCGCGATGATGAAGGCCAGCACGACAAAATAACCCCGGAATTCCTTGAGCTTTTCCACGGTGACCAGATCCATCTTGACCAGCAGCACCACCACGATCGGCACCTGGAAAGCCAGGCCAAAGGCGAGGTACAGCGACAGAATGGCCTCGACATAGGAAGCGATGTCTGGCGTGGCCGCCACGCTTTTGGGCGTGAACTGCTGAATGAAGCCGAACATCTTGTCCAAGACAAAAAACTGCACGAAGGCGATACCCATGTAAGCCAGAAGGCTGCCCACGATGATCAGAGGCACGGCAAAGCGCTTCTCATGGCTGTACAGGCCTGGCGCCACAAACGCCCATATCTGGTACATCCACCAGGGCAGCGACATCAGCAAAGCCGCCATGGCCAACACCTTGAGGGGCACAAAGAACGGCGAGAACACGCCCACCGCGATCAATTTCTCCGTGCCGGCAGGCATGTGCGACAGGATGGGTACGGCGATCAGATCGATCAGGCCACTGGGCCCAGGCCAGATCGCCAGCAATGCCATGCAAATGCCCAATCCCGCCATGCCGTAGAGCAGGCGATCACGCAACTCCATCAGGTGCTGGACAAAGGGCTGCTCGGTGCCGGCCAGTTCGTCGGCGGGTTCTTTGGAGTCGGACATCAGCGGGACGCAGAAGATGAGCGTGGGCGATAGCGCGCCACACGAGCGGCACCAGACAAGGCGCGCGTGCGCACGCCAGAACGGGCCTTGTACCACTGGGGCATGGCGGTCTGTTTGATGCGCCAGTTTTTGCCGGGGTGCTTGTAGGCCGGGTAGACCGGCGCGCCCAACGCGCTCAGGGCGTCGTCCATGCCGGAAGAAGCCTGACCATCCAGCCCAGCCGTCGCTTCCGACCACGATTTTTCAAAATCATTGACGCCACTGCTGACCGAAGTCTCGACGTCGCGAGCCGCGCTTTCGACCGACTCTTTCATCTTGCGCAGCTCGTCAAGTTCCATCGACCGATTGACTTCGGCCTTGACGTCGGCCACATACCGCTGCGCCTTGCCCAACAAGGCCCCCACAGTGCGGGCCACGCGCGGAAGCTTTTCGGGGCCGATGACGATCAGCGCCACCGCGCCAATGAGCGCGAGCTTGGAAATGCCCAGATCAATCATGCAAGATTACCCGTGGGAAAGCCGCAGCCCGGCACCAGAAACCCGGACCGCCATCGCCTCCCGGCAGGGAGGCCATCGTTTTCGGTCAGCTTTTTTGCTTGGCCTCGACATCGATCGCGGCCTTGTCGGCACGCGAAGCGTCCTGGGTGACCTGGCCGGCAGCCGGTGGTGTATCGGCACCGCCTTCTTTCATCCCGTCCTTGAAGCCCTTCACCGCCCCGCCGAGATCGGAGCCGATGTTCTTCAGCTTCTTGGTGCCAAACACCATGACCACGATCAGCAGCACGATCAACCAATGCCAGATCGAAAAGGAACCCATGTCGCTCTCCAACAATATTTGATTCAGTTCGTACCCGAACTAAGGGTACCGTTGCTGGGATTCTACGCGCCGCCCCGGAGTTCAGCGCGCACGGATTCAACCGCGCGCCCAGGGGCGGGGGCCACCCATGACATGGACGTGCAGGTGGTGGACTTCCTGCCCCCCTTCTGTGCCGGTGTTGCACACGATGCGGAACCCGCCTTCAGGATACGGGTTGCAACCCTGCTCCATGGCCAGCTTGGGCGCCAGCACCATGATCCGACCCAGCAAGCGCTCGTGCTCAACCGTCAGCTGCGCCATGGAAGGGATGTGCTGCTTCGGCACTATCAGGAAGTGCACGGGCGCCCAGGGTGCAATGTCGTGAAAGGCGTAGAGTTCGTCGTCCTCGTGCACCTTGCGCGAGGGGATCTGGCCAGCAATGATCTTACAGAAAATGCAGTCGGGGTCGTGGGCACTCATGGTGGGCACAAAAGAGGTATCAATCGGGCATGGCCTGCCCGGTGTTCATCCGCACCATGCCTTTGACGATGCGGTAGAGGAACCAGACGGAAATCACCACCCAGGCAAGCATGCCCGGCAGCAAAAACAGCAGCCACAGTGGCAAGGTGACGAGGTACAGGATGCCCGCCCACAGCACCGACCGGATCCGCCATGAAAAATGGCTGGCCTGCCAGGTACCCGCCGCGTCGGACTGTTTGACCAGATCGATGACCAGGGCCACCAGCAGGATACCGATCCCCACCTGGGCGCCCGGCACGACGGCCGCAATGGCCACGACCAAGTGCAACAGGTAACTCACCCAGCCGATCGTGCGCAGCGATTCCGCTGCCTCGTCGCTCTTGTCCTGCACATCGATCACATCACGCGGGTCGTTCATCACGATCTCTCCAGAAAAGGGCGCTGGCTCACTCCCCGGCCTCCCGGGCTTGCGCCTTGCGCAGCGCTTTTTCTTCCAGGCCACTGAGGCCTTCGCGCCGAGCCAGTTCGGCCACCACATCGGCTGGCGACTTGCCGTAATGGGCCAGCGCCACCATGCAATGGAACCAGAGATCGGCCACTTCGTTCACCAGCTTTTGCGGATCGCCGCCGTAGTCAATGTCCTTGGCGGCCATGACCGATTCCGTGGCCTCTTCACCGATTTTTTTCAGAAAGGCATCCGGCCCTTTGTGGAGCAGACGCGCCACATAGCTTTTCTCCGGGTCACCGCCATGGGCGGGTTTGCGGCTTTCGATGACCGCAGCGAGGCGGTCCAGCGAGTCGGTAGAAGTCATGCGTTCATTGGTAGATGGATTCCGGATCCTTGAGCACCGGGTCCACCGGCGTCCAAGCACCATCGCGCAGCACGCTGTAGAAACAGCTGTGCCGCCCGGTATGGCAGGCAATACCGGGTTCGTGCCCGAGCTGGGTCACCTTCAGCAGCACCACATCGTTGTCGCAGTCGAGCCGGATTTCGTGCACGGTCTGCACGTGCCCGGACTCTTCGCCCTTGAACCAGAGCTTGCCACGCGAACGGCTGAAGTACACCGCCCGCCCGAGCTCGGCCGTTTTCTGCAGCGCCTCGCGGTTCATCCAGGCAAACATGAGCACGTCGCCACTGCCTTGTTCCTGCGCGATCACGGGCACCAGGCCCTGCGCATCCCATTTCACGTCATCCAACCAGTTCATCCCGTGAATCTATCACGCGCCCTCCCCCATCACCGCGGGCCTTCGGGGTACCATGGTCCGGCCTTGCATTTCCGGAGACGCCCATGAAAGCCCGCACCCTCATCCTCGTTGCCTGCCTGCTGCTCGTGGCAGGTTTCGTGGCCCTCAATCTGGACGAGATCTTCCGGCCGACCACCCTGAACTTCGCCGTCACCGAAGTGCAGGCCCCGATGGGTCTGGTGCTGCTGGGCCTGCTGGCCCTGGTGCTCGTGGTCTTTCTGCTGGCCCTGGTGTTCAACCAGACCACCCACCTGATGGAGGTGCGCCGCATCAGCCGCGAGGCGGCAGAACAGCGGCAACTGGCCGACAAGGCCGAGGCCTCCCGCATTGCCGAACTGAGGGACGATCTGCGGTCGCAGGTGGCGCATCTCGAGAGCCAGCAGCAGACCCAAGCCAACGCGCTGCAGCAGCAGATCGAGCGATCGCACGCCGAACTCGCCCGCCTGTTCGAGCAGACCAGCAACGGTCTGAGCGCCAGCCTCGGCGAACTGGAAGACCGGCTGGAGCGCCAGGAGCGGCTGGCCCCGCCACCGGGCGCCTGAGCCGCCTGCTCAGAGCCTGACGGGAATGCCTCTCTCGGCCATGCGTTGCTTGGCCTGGGCCACCGTGTATTCGCCGTAGTGGAAGATGCTCGCGGCCAGCACCGCGTCGGCGCCACCCTGCTGCACCCCGTCGGCGAGATGGTCGAGATCGCCCACCCCGCCAGAAGCGATGACGGGCACGCTCACCGCGTCGGACACCGCCCGCGTCAGCGCCAGATCGAAGCCCGACTTGGTGCCATCGCGGTCCATGCTGGTCAGCAGAATTTCGCCCGCACCGAATTCGGCCATCTGCCGGGCCCAGGCCACGGCATCCAGTCCGGTGTTTTTGCGCCCACCGTGGCTGTAGACATCCCAGCCCTCGCCGCGCGTTGCCACGTCATCCCCTTGACGGCGTTTGGCGTCGATGGCCACCACGATGCACTGGGCACCGTATTTGTCGGACGCCTCGCGAATCACCTGCGGGTTGGCGATGGCGGCCGAGTTGAAGCTGGTCTTGTCGGCGCCGGCATTGAGCAGGCGGCGCACGTCTTCCACCGTGCGGACACCGCCCCCCACCGTCAGCGGGATGAAGACCTGCGAGGCCACCGCTTCAATGATGTGGAGGATCAGATCGCGGCCATCGCTGGTCGCGGTGATGTCCAGGAACGTGAGTTCGTCTGCACCTTGCTCGTTGTAGCGCGCCGCGATCTCGACCGGATCGCCGGCATCGCGCAGTTCGACGAAGTTGACGCCTTTGACGACGCGACCGCCGGTCACGTCCAGGCAGGGGATGATGCGTTTCGCCAGCATGGGAAGCCTTGTGTCAGCGATTGAAAAAGCCGGCTACTCAGGCCAGCACCAGCCGTTGATGGCCCACCCAGGTCGCGCCAGGTGCCACTTCGGCGACAGCGAGTGCCTGCGCGGCCTCCACGCAAGCCAGACGCCGCTCACCACCCGGGGGCAGATCGGCCATGGCCGCCGCCTTGTCGGGCCCCGGATTCCAGACCACGGTGTCGGACCACCCCACCTGGGCGACGCCCAGGCGCTTCGGGCCATCGTCCACGCGCAGGCCCTCGGAGGCTGCGGGCAGGATACGGTCAATCTCACCCTGCAGGGGCAGCGCCGGCAGCACCGGGCAGGGCGTGCCACGCACCGAATCCCAGCCACGGCCACCGTCCGGCCAGCCGGAAACGGAAGCCCTGTTGGCGTCATCAAGCGCCAGATAGGTGTGCAATGCGCCGGTGAACGGGAGCACCGTAGGGCCTTCGTTGTGGATGGCCAAAGAAACGGTGAGACAGCCCGATGACAGCGTCACGGTCAGCGCCAGCCGGCACCGGTGCGGCCAGTCGACACCCGCCGGGCGGCACGCCGCCGGGTCGATTTCGAAGCGCAGGCTGGCCTCGGCCACACCGAGTTCTGCCCGCGCGAAACGCCACGGCACCTGGCGGACCCAGCCATGGCGTGGCAACAGGCCCCGATCCGAAAACTGTGGCCAGCACACCGGAATGCCACCGCGGATGGCCGCGCTGCCATCGAGCACGGCACGTGGGCTGAGGTAGAGACGCTCGCTGCCCCCGGCCATCCACGACAGCACCTGGGCACCGTGTTCGGCCACGCAGACCGCATCACCGCCGGGCCAGTACAGACGGTGGCAGGCGAGCTGCTGCAGGGCCACCCGCTCATGCACCGGGGTGTCACCGGCGGAGTTCATCCGTTGAGCTCGTCGGCCAGCCGCTGCGCGGCTTCGAAGTCCAGATCGCCGCTGTAGATGGAGCGGCCGCAGATCACGCCTTCGACCCCCTCGCTTTCGACCGCACAGAGCCGGCGGATGTCGTCGATGTTCGACAGACCACCCGACGCGATGACCGGGATCGACAGGGCCTGGGCCAGCTTCACGGTGGCGTCGATGTTGATGCCGGTGAGCATGCCGTCGCGGCCGATGTCGGTGTAGATGATGCCTTCGACGCCGTAGTCCTCGAACTTGCGCGCCAGATCGACCACTTCGTGGCCGGTGAGCTTGCTCCAGCCATCGGTCGCCACCTTGCCGTCCTTGGCATCGAGGCCGACGATGATGTGGCCGCCAAAAGCGGTGCAGGCATCCTGCAGGAAGCCGGGGTTCTTGACCGCAGCCGTGCCAATGATGACGTAACGCAGGCCTGCATCGAGATAACGCTCGATGGTGTCCAGGTCGCGGATGCCGCCGCCCAGCTGCACGTCGACCTCGTCGCCCACCTCCTGCAGGATGGCGCGGATGGCGGCCTCGTTCTTGGGCTTGCCGGCGAATGCCCCGTTGAGGTCGACCAGGTGCACGCGACGCGCGCCCTTGTCCACCCATTGCCGGGCGATGGCGGCCGGGTCTTCGCCGAATACGGTGGATTGATCCATGTCGCCCTGCTTGAGGCGAACGCACTGGCCGTCTTTGAGGTCAATGGCGGGAATCAGCAGCATGATGAAGAAGCCGGGAAAGGCAGAAAGTCCTCAGGGTTTCCAGAGGAGGAAATTGCGGTAGAGCGCCAGACCCTGGTCGGCGCTCTTTTCGGGGTGAAACTGGGTGGCGAAAATATTATCGCGGGCGATGGCGGCCGCAAACCGGCCACCGTAGTCCGTCTCTCCCGTGGTGTGGGAGGGCTCTGCCGGGCGGGCGTAATAGCTGTGCACGAAATAGAACCAGGCACCGTCGGGCACGCCGGCCCACACCGGGTGCGCCGGCCCGCGCCCAAGGGCGTGGTGAACACGGTTCCACCCCATCTGCGGCACCTTGAAGCGGCTACCGTCGGGCTGCAGCCGGCCTTCGAGCCGAAAGCGCACCACCTCGCCCGGGAACAGGCCCAGGCCATCGGTGGGCCCTTCTTCACTGCGCTGCAGCAGCATCTGCATGCCCACGCACACACCGAACAAAGGCTTGTTCGCGGCCGCGTGAAGCACCGCATCCTTCAGGCCGGAGGCGGCCAGCTCGCGCATGCAGTCGCCCATGTGGCCTTGTCCGGGCAGCACGACGCGGTCGGCATCGCGCACCACGCTCGGATCCGAAGTGACTTGCACCACAAAGCCCTCCGCAGCGGCCACGTGCGCCACCGCCTGCGACACGGAGCGCAGGTTGCCACTGCCGTAGTCCACCACGGCGACTGTCTTGGATGTCATCGAATCGGCCAGAAAAAGGCAGAAAGAATCAGAGCGAACCTTTGGTCGAGGGAATCGCATCCCCCAGGCGGGCGTCCCGCTCCAGGGCCATGCGCAGTGCCCGGGCGAACGCCTTGAACACGGTCTCGGCCTGGTGGTGGGCGTTTTCCCCCTTGAGGTTGTCGATGTGCAGGGTCACCCCCGCATGGTTGACAAAGCCCTGGAAGAACTCGAACGTGAGCTGGGTGTCGAAGGCCCCGATCATGCCGGCCTTGAACGGCACCTGCATGTGCAGACCCGGACGGCCGGAAAAATCGACCACCACGCGCGAAAGCGCCTCGTCCAGCGGCACATAGGCATGGCCGTAGCGGCGCAGGCCCTTCTTGTCACCCACGGCCTTGGCAAAGGCCTGGCCCAGGGTGATGCCCACGTCTTCCACCGTGTGGTGGCCATCGATGTGCAGGTCGCCCTGGCAGTCGATCTCCAGATCGATCAGGCCGTGACGGGCGATCTGGTCGAGCATGTGATCGAAGAAGCCGATGCCCGTAGACAGGCGCGCCTCACCGGTGCCATCGAGGTTCACACGAACACGGATCTTCGTCTCGGCGGTGTGGCGCTGAACGTCGGCAATGCGGGCGGCAGCGGATGCGGCGGCGCTGAGGGGGGTCGGGGTGGTCATAAGCTGGGAGGCAGGGCGTTCAGCATCTGCGTGTTCTCTTCCGGTGTGCCCACCGTCAGGCGCAGGCATTGGCCCAGCAACGGGTGCATTTTAGAAACATTCTTGACCAGCACGCCACGCGCCTTGAGACCGGCAAAGGCACGGTCGGCGTCGGGCACGCGCACCAGCAGCATGTTGGCTTCGCTCGGGAACGGGTGCACGCCTGGCATGGCCGCCATGGCAGAGGCCAGCCGGTCGCGTTCGCTGCGGATCTCCACCGCCTGCCGGGCGAACACGTCGGCGTGCTCCAGCGCGAACAGCGCACACTCCGCATTGAGCACGCTCACGTTGTAGGGCGGGCGCAGCTTGTCGATCTCGTGCACGAGCGCCGATGGACCGACCAGGTAACCCAGACGCACGCCGGCCAGGCCGAACTTGGACAGCGTGCGCATGAGCAGCACGTTCGCATTGGCCACCGGGTCCGCCCGCATCTCATCCAGCCAGCTGCGGCTGGAAAAGGGCTGGTAGGCCTCGTCCATCACCACCAGCCCCCCGAAGCGGGCCGCTTCGGCAATCAGGCGTCGGATCACGGCCGCGTCCCAAAGGTTGGCGGTGGGGTTGTTCGGATAAGCCAGGTAGGTGATGGCTGGCCGGTGTGTGCGCAAAGCCGCCACCATCGCCACCTCATCCAGTTCGAATGCGGCCGTGAGCGGCACGCCATGAAACGCCAGGCCCTGCAACTGGGCACTCATGGCGTACATCACGAAACCCGGCACCGGCGCCACGATGGCCGCACCCGGGCGGTCGCAAGCCATGGCCAACAGCGAGATCAGCTCGTCGGAGCCGTTGCCCAGCATCAGCGCCTGCCCGGCGGGCAGATCGATGTGCCGGGCCAGGGCCTGCCTGAGATCCTCAATGCGATCCCCCGGGTAGCGGTTGATGGCCACCCGCCCCAGACGCTCGCCCAGCGCGGCCTGCAAGGCCGGCGGCAGCGAGAACGGGTTTTCCATCGCGTCCAGCTTGATCAGGCCGGTCGCATTCTGGATCGCGTAGGCATGCAGGGACTGCACATCCTCACGGATGTGCCGCAGCGGGTTCGGGTCGAGCGGTGCGTTCATGTCGGAGACCGCATCGGCGGCACGGTGGACAGGCGCAGCTCGGCTGCGCGGGCGTGGGCTTGCAGCCCCTCGCCATAGGCCAGCTCTGCGGCCACGGCGCCCAGTCCCTGGGCGCCGGCCTCGCTGACCTCGATCAGGCTGGAGCGTTTCTGGAAGTCGTACACACCCAGCGGCGACGAAAAACGCGCCGTGCCGCTGGTGGGCAACACGTGGTTGGGGCCAGCGCAGTAGTCGCCCAGACTTTCGCTGGTGTAGGCGCCAAGGAAGATGGCCCCCGCATGCTTGAGCAGCGGCTCCCAGCGGTGCGGATCGCGGCTGGAGACCTCCAAGTGTTCGGGCGCGATGCGGTTGCTGATGGCGCAGGCCTCTTCCATGTCGCGCGTGTGGATCAGTGCACCGCGGTCGTTCAGGCTCTTGGCGATGATGGCCGCGCGCGGCATGGTCGGCAGCAGGCGCTGAATCTCGGCCTGCACGGCGTCGATGTAGGCCGCATCGGGGCACAGCAGGATCGACTGCGCCAGTTCGTCGTGTTCGGCCTGGCTGAACAGGTCCATGGCGACCCATTCGGGCGGTGTGGTGCCGTCGGCCAGCACCAGGATCTCGCTCGGGCCCGCGATCATGTCGATGCCCACGGTCCCGAACACGTGTTTCTTGGCACTGGCCACGTAGGCATTGCCAGGCCCGGTGATCTTGTCCACCTTGGGCACGGTGGCGGTGCCATACGCCAGTGCGGCCACGGCCTGGGCACCGCCGATGGTGAAGGCACGGGTGACGCCAGCCACGTGGGCGGCGGCCAGCACCAGTTCGTTGCGCTCGCCGCGCGCGGCCGTCGCGGCGCCGCTGCCACCGGTGGCCACGCTGCCACGCACCGGCGTCGGCACCACCATGATGATTTCGCTCACGCCCGCCACGTGCGCCGGCACGGCGTTCATGATCAGGCTCGACGGGTAGGCGGCCTTGCCGCCGGGCACGTAGATGCCGACGCGATCCAGCGGGGTGACCTTCTGGCCCAGCAGGGTGCCGTCTTCATCGCGGTAGGTCCAGCTCTCGCCGGACGCCTTTTTCTGCGCCTCGTGGTAGCTGCGCACACGGCGTGCCGCGCTCTGCAGCGCTTCGCGCTGGGCGGCGGGCAAACCGTCAAAAGCCGCCTTGAAATCAGCCTGCGTCAACTCCAGCGCCGCCATCGACGCCACCTGCAGGCCATCGAACCGCGCGGTGTATTCCAGCACGGCCGCATCACCCCGGGTCCGCACGTCCCGCAGGATGTCGGCCACGCGCTGCTCGATCGCGTGATCGGTATCGGAAGACCAATGCAGCCGCGCCGCAAACTGCGTCTCGAAGTCGGACGAAGCGGTACTCAGGCGAAGCGGGGCTGCAGACAGGCTCATGATGCAACGGGTGTGATGGCGCCAGCGAAGGCGTCGATGATGGGGCGAAGGGCTTCGCGCTTGATCTTCAGCGCGGCCTGGTTGACCACCAGACGCGAGCTGATGTCCATGATGCGCTCGACCTCGACCAGGTTGTTGGCCTTGAGCGTCTTGCCGGTGGACACCAGGTCGACGATGGCATCGGCCATGCCGGTCAGCGGCGCCAGCTCCATGGAGCCGTAGAGCTTGATCAGGTCCACGTGCACACCCTTGCCCGCAAAGAACTCGCGCGCGATGGTGGTGTACTTGGTCGCCACCGTCAGGCGCGAGCCCTGGCGCACGGCCGAGGCGTAGTCGAAATCGGCCGGCACCGCCACGCTCATGCGGCATTTGGCAATCTGCAGGTCCAGAGGCTGGTACAGGCCCTGGCCGCCGTGCTCGATCAGTGTGTCCTTGCCGGTCACGCCCAGGTCGGCGCCGCCGTGCTCCACATAGGTGGGGACGTCGGTGGCCCGAACCAGCACCACGCGCACGCCGGGTTGATTGGTCGGCAGGATGAGCTTGCGCGAGGTTTCGGGATCTTCCAGCACCTCAATCCCTGCGGCCGCGAGCAGCGGCAGGGTTTCGTCGAAGATGCGGCCTTTGGACAGGGCTAAGGTAATCAAGACTTCACTCCAAAAGCGGTGTACCCGCAGACCGGGAACACCGCGGGACTGGCTTTGCCAGACCGCAGGTGTTGCCCCCTTGAGGGGGTCGCGCGCAGAGCGGCGGGGGAGTTCATTTCACCCGCTCGATGTTCGCGCCGATCGTGCGCAGCTTGGCTTCCATCTGGTCGTAGCCACGGTCCAGGTGGTAGATGCGGTCGACAATGGTCTCGCCGTCGGCCACCAGCCCGGCGATCACCAGGCTGGCCGACGCCCGCAGATCGGTGGCCATGACGGTGGCGCCCGAGAGCTTCTCCACACCTTCGACCACGGCCACCTTGCCGTCGATCTGGATCTTGGCGCCCAGGCGCATGAGCTCGCTCACGTGCATGAAGCGGTTTTCGAAGATGGTCTCGGTGGCCGTGCTGTTGCCCTGCGCCACGCAGTTCAGGGCCATGAACTGGGCCTGCATGTCGGTCGGGAAGCCCGGGTATTCGGTGGTGCGAAAGCTCTGGGCCTTCAGACGCCCTTGGCTCTTGACGCGGATGAAGCCTTCACCGGCTTCGATGCTGGCGCCGGCTTCGCGCAGCTTGTCGATCACCGCGTCCAGATGGTCAGCGCGGGCGTGGTGCAGCACCACATCACCGCTGGTGGCCGCCACCGCGCACAGGAAGGTGCCCGCCTCGATGCGGTCGGCCACCACCTGGTGGCTGCAACCGTGCAGCCGCTCGACCCCCTGGATGCGGATGCGGCTGGTGCCGTGACCTTCGATCTGTGCCCCCATCGCGATCAGCATCTCGGCCAGATCGGGAATCTCGGGCTCCTGGGCGGCGTTTTCCAGCACCGTCTCGCCCTCGGCCAGTGCGGCAGCCATCAGAAAATTCTCGGTACCCGTCACCGTGACCATGTCGGTGGTGATGCGGGCGCCTTTCAGCCGCGTGCGGCCGGCAGGCAGGCGCGCTTCCATGTACCCGTGTTCGACACCGATCTCGGCCCCCATGGCCTGCAGCCCTTTGATGTGCTGATCCACCGGGCGGGCCCCGATCGCACAACCACCGGGCAAGGACACGCGGGCGCGCCCGAAACGGGCCAGCAGCGGGCCGAGCACCAGCACCGAAGCGCGCATGGTCTTGACCAGTTCGTAGGGTGCCTCGGGGTTGAGCGTGTCGGGCGCCTGGAAACCCATGCCTCCGCGTTCGCCATGGGTTTGCGTCTTCACCCCCATGTGATCGAGCAGCGAACGCATGGTCGCAATGTCGCGCAAGCGCGGCACATTGGTCAGCGTCACCGCATCCGCGGTGAGCAGCGTCGCGCAAAGCTCGGGCAGGGCCGCGTTCTTGGCGCCGGAAATGACCACTTCCCCGTGCAGGGGCTGGCCACCGATGATGCGAAGCTTGTCCATGGGGCGGGTTCTCAGGCCTGGTTGGCCGCCCATTCGGCGGGGGTGTGGGTCTTCATCGACAAGGCATGCACCTCATCGGTCCGGATCTTCTCGCCCAGCGTGGCGTAGACGCGCTGGTGCCGGGCAATGGGGCGCAGGCCCTCGAACTCCGGCGAGACGATCACGGCCGCCCAGTGGCGACCGTCACCGGTGACCTCGATGTGGTCGCAGCGCAGGCCGGCGCTGATGAGGGCCTGGAGTTGTTCGGCGGTCATGGACATGGGGGGAGAAGTCAGTGGCGGATCTTGTAGCCGGTCTTGAGCAGGTGCAGCGCCAGGGCGCTCACCCCAGCGAACGCCCCCCCCACGATCGTCAGGCTCAACCACGGCGAGACGTCGCTGACGCCGAAGAAGCCGTAGCGGAACCCATCGATCATGTAGAAGAACGGGTTGAGGTGGCTCACCTGCTGCCAGAAGGCCGGCAGCGAATGGATCGAGTAGAACACGCCCGAGAGGAAGGTCATGGGCATGATGATGAAGTTCTGGAAAGCGGCCATCTGGTCGAACTTCTCGGCCCAGAGCCCGGCGATCAGGCCCAGCGCCCCCAGCAGACCGGCGCCGAGCAGCGCAAACAGCACGATCCACTGCGGCGCCACCATGGCCGGACGGGCGTACCACCAGGTCACCGCCATGACCCCGGCACCGACCGCCAGCCCGCGCACGATGGACGAGCCCACATAGGCCACGAACCAGGCGCGGTGCGACAGCGGCGTCAGCAGCAGAAACACCAGATTGCCCATGATCTTGCTCTGGATGAGCGATGAACTGCTGTTCGCAAAAGCGTTCTGCAGCACGCTCATCATCACCAGGCCCGGCAGCAGGAAGGCGGTGTAGTTCACCTGGCCATACACCTTCTGGCTGCCGTCCAGCACATGGCCGAAGATCATCATGTAGAGGATGGCGGTGATCACCGGCGCCGCCACGGTCTGGAAGCCAACCTTCCAGAAGCGCAGCACCTCTTTGTAGAACAGGGTCTGCCAGCCGGTCATGCCTTCAGCTCCTCGGTGGGCAGAGGGGAAGCCACGGCAGCCGTCGATGCGGCCGCACCCGTCATGACCTCCAGAAACACGTCTTCCAGATCGGCCTTGCGGATCTCGATGTCCTCCGCCGTCGCACCGGCTTCGCGCACCCGCGCCAGAATGCGTTCGACGTCCAGCGCGTTCTGCGCCGGCAGTTGCACCACCCGGCCGGTCACGCGGGCCTGGGCGGCCAGGTCGGGTGGCAGTGCGTCGTCGGTCTTGAAACGCAGCACATTGGACGAAGCACCACGCAGCAGATCGGACGTGGTGGCCAGCGCCACCACCTGCCCTTGCTTGAGCATCGCGATGCGGCCGCACAGAGCCTCGGCCTCTTCCAGGTAATGCGTCGTCAGCAGCACCGTGCTCCCCTGGCGGTTGAGCTGGGACACAAACTGCCAGAGGGTCTGGCGCAGCTCCACGTCGACCCCGGCCGTCGGTTCGTCCAGCACGATCACCGGCGGCTTGTGCACCAGTGCCTGCGCCACCAACACCCGGCGCTTCATGCCGCCCGAAAGCTGGCGCATGTTCGCCCCGGCCTTGTCGGCCAGCCCCAGACCGTCGAGCAACTCGTCGATCCATGCGTCGTTGTGACGGATCCCGAAATAGCCCGACTGGATGCGCAAGGTTTCGCGCACGCTGAAAAACGGATCGAACACCAGTTCCTGGGGCACCACCCCCAGGTGGCGGCGCGCCGCCGCGTAGTCCTGGCGCACATCGTGCCCATGCACACGGACAGCGCCCGAAGAGGCTCTTGCCAAGCCGGCCAGGATGCTGATGAGGGTGGTCTTGCCAGCACCGTTCGGCCCCAGCAGACCGAAAAACTCACCGGGCTCGATGTCGAAGCTGACACCCTTGAGCGCCTGCAGCTCGCCACGCGCGGTGCGGTAGCTCTTGGAGACGTTCTGAAAGGAAACTGCGGGCATGAAAAGGGCAACCCAGAAAGACAGCCGCCGGCCGCAGCACGGCTGCGGCCGGCGGGAGAACCGGGTATTTTAAGGGGAAGCCCATGGGCCTGCTGCCCGGTGGGCTACAGGCGGCCAGCCCGCTCAGGCGGGCAGCAACTCGGCCACGCCGTACAGCGCAATCAGCTCCCGCAAACGGGACGGCCAATTGAGCACCTTGAGCCGGCGCCCCTGACGCAACAGCTCGCGACGCAACTCCAGCAGCACCGCCACCGCCGACGAATCGAACTCCTTGAGCCCTCCCGCATCCAGGGTGACTTCTTCCCCAGAACGGCTGGACAGGACCGGCTGCAACTGGGTGAGCGTGGCAGCCGCCACCTCCAGCGTCAGCTTTTCCGGCAACTGGGCATCGGCAACGGATTCGCCCATGCTCAGCCCTTGCCCGCCGACTTGTTGCGCTGCGCCAGCGTGGCGATCAATCCGTCAATGCCTTTGGCATTGATTTCCTGCGCAAACTGCGCGCGGTAGGTTTCCACCAGCCATACGCCCAACACGTTCAGGTCATAGATCTTCCAACCGTCAGCCGTCTTTTCGAGGCGGTAATCCAGCTGGATGGGATCGCCCTTGCCCCGGACTTCGGAGCGCACCACCACCTCGGTGTCGTTGGGTGCCGCCCGGAACGGCTTGAAACTGAGCGACTGGTCCTTCACTTCGGCCAGCGCACCGGAATAGGTGCGCAGCAGCAGAGTCTTGAACTCGTCCTGCAGCTGCTTTTGCTGCTCGGGCGTGGCCTGGCGCCAGAAGCGCCCGACAGCCGACGAGGTCATGCGCGTGAAGTTCACGTTCGGCATGATTTTGGTATCTACCAGCGAGGAAATCCGGCTGACGTCGCCCTTCTGGATGGCTGTGTCGGCCTTGACCGCTTCGAGCACTTCGGTAGAAACCCGCTTGATCAGGGCATCCGGCGCCTCGTCCGCAGCGACGGCGTACCCCAGAGGGGCCACGGCCAGCACCACCGTGGCCATTGCCTGGGAGAGCCATTGACGTCTTTTCATGTTGCAGTTCCTTTCTGAGCTTGGTCAGCGCCCGCCCGGTTGGCGCGCCTGACACGGTGTCACTGTAAGACCCTCAACCACCGGTTTTGTTTCGGGACGGTAAGGGCTTGCCGTCAAAATGTGACGGCCTGTAGCCGTCAACGGGATCACTCCCGGTCGATGGGGGGCACGCCAATGCCCTGGTCGACGATGTCTTCGATCAGCGTCTGGCGACGCTGGAGGTACACGTCGCGTGTGAAGCTGTACGGATCCAGCGCCACGTCACCCAGCATGGAGGTGGCCCGCAACAGCCCCGCACGGGTATCGACCACACGCAACACCGTCAGCGAGTTGCGCACGGGCACGTCGGACACCTGCGACAGCGGGTCTGCCGTCAGGTCGACCACGAACCCGCCCGCATCCCGCACCGACGAGGGACCAAAAATCGGCAACACCAGATAGGGCCCGGAAGGCACGCCCCAGCGTCCCAGCGTCAGCCCCAGATCCAGCTTGGTGCGGGGAATGCCCATTTCGCTGGCGATGTCCAGCAAACCGCCCAGGCCCAGAATGGTGTTGACATTGAAGCGCAGGAGGTTCTCCGTCGCTTCACGCGGCCGCAACTGCAGCATGGCATTGACGGCCGACCAGACGTCCCCCAGGTTGCCAAAGAAATTGTTCACCCCCGTGCGAACCGGACTCGGCACCACATCGCGGTAGGTGGTGGCCACCGGCTTGAGCACCGCGGTGTCGACCGCATCATTGAACCCGGAAACCTGGCGGTTGAAGCCCTCCCAGGGATCGGCCGGGTGCGCGTCCGGCGCGCTCGCACACCCTGCCAGCAAAACCACGCCCAGCCCCACGGCCAGCGCTTTGCGAATCCACCCTGCCATCATGCGTGCAACTCCGTCGTGGGTCATGGATTTTGGTATGTGATGGTTTTCGGCCACGCCCGCACTCAGGGTGCAGGCTTCTCGCCGCCTTCAGCCGCCTTGCTGAAGAGGAACTGACCAATGAGATTTTCCAGCACCACCGCCGACTGCGTCTGGTTGATCATGTCGCCGGCGGCCAGATTCTTTTCATCGGCGCCGGGCTCGATGCCGATGTACTGCTCGCCCAGCAGGCCCGCCGTCAGGATCTTCGCGGAAGAGTCCTTGGGAAAGACCACCCCCTTGTTGAGTTCCAGCGTCACCAGGCCCTGGTAGGTGTGCGGGTCCAGCGTGATCGACGACACGCGCCCCACGGTCACCCCGGCCGAACGCACCGGCGAGCGGTTCTTGAGACCACCGATGTTGTCAAACCGCGCCTGCACGGTGTAGGTGTCGCCACCCCGGCTGAAGCTGCCCAGGTTGGCGGCCTTCAAGGCCAGGAATACCAGCGCCAGTGCGCCCAGCAGGACAAACAGGCCGACCAGGATTTCAGTGCTTTTTTTGGTCATGGATGAATACCGGAAATCAGGGGGTGGAGAACATCAGGGCGGTCAGCAGGAAATCCATGGCCAGGGTGCCCAGCGAAGCGATGACCACCGTCCGGGTCGTCGCGTAGGCCACCCCTTCGGGCGTGGCTTCGGTTTCATAGCCTTGGTAGAGCGCGACTGCAGTACAGATCACGCCGAACACGGCGCTCTTGACCACGCCATTGCCCACGTCGCGCCAGACGTCGACACTGCTTTGCTGGATTGCCCAGAAATTGCCGGCATCGATGCCGATGAGGCCGACCGCGACCACCCAGGCACCCAGAATACCCACCGCGGAGAAAAGCGCAGCCAGCAGGGGCATGGCGATGATGCCGGCCAGGAAGCGCGGCGCCAGCACCCGGCGACGCGGGTCGATGGCCATCAGTTCCATCGCGGCGATCTGCTCGCCGGCTTTCATCAACCCGATTTCGGCCGTCAGCGAGGTGCCCGCCCGTCCGGCGAACAGCAATGCCGTGACCACCGGCCCGAGTTCGCGCACCAGGGCCAGGTTGACGATCAGGCCCAATGTGCCCGTGGCGCCAAACGTCACCAGCGCGTAGTACATCTGCAACGCCAGCACAAAGCCCACCGCCGTGCCTGAGGCCAGGATGATCACCAGCGAGCGGTTGCCGATGGCACGGATCTGCTGCACCACCAGCCCGAACCGGCCGAAGGCGGCCGGCAGGGCCTTGAGCAGTTCCAGGAAAAAGAGCGCGCCGCGCCCCCACGCCGAAATGATGGCCAGCGTGCGCTGGCCCAATTGCTGCAACAGGTTCATGACGCGGCTCCCACGCCGAAATCCTGCTCGACCGAGGCCGCGGGATAGTGAAACTTCACCGGACCGTCCGGCTCTCCGCGCACGAACTGGCGCACTTCGGGGTCGGCACTCGCCATCAGTTCTGCGGGGGTGCCCTGCGCCACCACACGGCCACCGGTGGCCAGCAGGACCACCCAGTCGCTGATCGCCATGCATTGCGGAATGTCGTGGGAAATGAGCAAGGTGGTGGCCCCGGTCACATCGGTCAGGGTCCGGATCAAGCGGGCCGTCACGCCCATCGACACCAGATCCAGCCCGGCGAACGGTTCGTCGTACATGATGAGTTCGGGGTCCAGCGCAATCGCGCGGGCCAGGGCGATGCGCCGGGCCATGCCGCCCGACACCTCGCTGATGCGCAGACCGGAGGCCCCACGCAGACCCACAGCCTGCAGCTTCATGAGGACGATGTCGCGAATCAGCGGCTCGGGCAGGTCCGTCATCTCGCGCAGCGGGAACGCCACGTTGTCGAACACATTGAGGTCGGTGAACAGGGCGCCGAACTGGAACAGCATGCCCAGGCGACGCCGCAGGCGCTGGAGCTGCGCCTTGTCGCGGATGTTCACCATCTCACCGTCAAACACCACCCGCCCGCTGCCGGGCGCGTGCACGCCGCCGATCAGGCGCAGCAAGGTGGTTTTCCCGCACCCGGAACCACCCAGCACCGCCGTCACTTTGCCACGGGCAAAACGCAAGGAAATGTCGTTGAGGATCGTACGCCGGCTATCGTAGCCGAACGTCACGTGATCAATCTCGATGAAAGGACGGTGACTGTCGTTCATGGGGCCGGGAAAAACCCGGATTGTCTCATGCACGAAGTACCCTTATTTGTTACAAGGCGCTTTCGCCCCGAGCGATCAAACAGGGCCGGCAGCACTTGCCGGCCCTCTTCGGTCATCAGCGCGGCAGGTCGGAATACCCCATCAGGAACTCGTCGACCGCGCGCGCGGCCTGCCGGCCTTCGCGAATCGCCCAGACCACCAGCGACTGGCCGCGGCGCATGTCGCCGGCCGCGAACACCTTGTCCGTGCTGGTCGCGTAGCCGCCCGTGAATTCCGTCGAAGCCTTGGCGTTGCCACGGGCATCCTTTTCGACGCCGAAGGCATCGAGCACGGTGGCCACCGGGTTCACGAACCCCATGGCCAGCAGCACCAGATCGGCCGGGTATTCCTTTTCGGTACCGGCGATTTCCACCAGCTTGCCGTCCTTGAACTCGACGTTCACGGTCTTCAGGCCGGTCAGCTTGCCGTTCTTCCCGACAAACGCCTTGGTGGAGATGGCGAACTCGCGCGCCAGGATACCCTTTTCGGCGCTTTCGTCGTGGCTGGAACTGGTGCGCAGCTTCAGCGGCCAGTAAGGCCAGACCAGGGGCTTGTTTTCGTGCTCCGGCGGCTGGGGCATGACCTCGAACTGGGTCACGCTCAGGGCGCCGTGGCGGGTGCTGGTGCCCACGCAGTCGGAGCCGGTATCCCCGCCACCGATCACGATGACGTGCTTGCCGTCCGCGCGCAACTGGTTCTTCAGCTTGTCGCCCGCGTTGACCTTGTTCTGCTGCGGCAGGAATTCCATGGCGAAGTGCACGCCATCCAGTTCCCGGCCGGGCACCGACAGATCGCGGCTCTGCTCCGAACCACCGGTCAGCAGCACGGCATCGAACTGCGCCTTCAGCTCATCGGCGCTGATCACGGTCTTGGCATCGTTGGTGATCTTGCTGCCCTCGGGCATGGCACCCACCAGCGTGCTGGTCTTGAACACCACGCCCTCGGCTTCCATCTGCGCCACGCGGCGGTCGATATGCGACTTCTCCATCTTGAAGTCGGGAATGCCGTAGCGCAGCAGGCCACCGAGGCGGCTGTTCTTCTCGAACACCGTCACGTCATGGCCGGCGCGTGCCAGTTGCTGCGCAGCCGCCAGACCGGCCGGGCCGGAGCCGACCACGGCCACTTTCTTGCCGGTCTTGTGCTTGGCCGGTTGTGGCTGGACCCAGCCGTTTTCCCAGGCCTTGTCGATGATGGCGTGCTCGATGGACTTGATGCCCACCGCGTCGCCATTGACGTTGATCGTGCAAGCCGCTTCGCACGGCGCCGGGCAGATGCGGCCGGTGAATTCCGGGAAGTTGTTCGTGCTGTGCAGCACGGCAATGGCGTTCTGCCAGTCGCCCTGGTACACCAGGTCGTTGAAATCCGGAATGATGTTGTTGACCGGGCAGCCGTTGTTGCAGAACGGCGTGCCGCAGTCCATGCAGCGTGCGCCCTGGATCTTGGCCTGACCGTCGTCAAGACCGACGACGAACTCCTTGTAATGCTTCAGGCGCTCGGCAACGGGCTTGTAGCCTTCTTCCAGGCGCTCGTATTCCATGAAGCCGGTGACTTTTCCCATGATCTCTGATCCTTCGTGGGTGGTTCTGTCGTTCTGTTTACTTGGCCGGCACAGCCGACTTCTTCGCACTGGTCTGGGCCTTGGCCGTGACGGCCGAGGCCGCCTTCTTGGCGTTGATCTCGCCCAGCGCACGCTTGTACTCGTTCGGGAACACCTTCACGAACTTGGCGCGCGCCACCGCCCAGTTGTCCAGCAGCTCGCGGGCACGGCGGCTGCCGGTCCAGCGGCTGTGGTCTTCCAGCAGCTTGCGCAACTGCGCTTCGTCGGTCTGATCCCGGTGCCAGACGGCCTTGTCGACCGAGGCTTCCTGTTCGGCGGCCGACAGCACCTTGTCCAGACTCACCATGGCGGGGTTGCAGCGCGTGGCGAACTGGCCATCTTCGTCGTACACGTAGGCCACGCCACCGCTCATGCCAGCAGCGAAGTTGCGACCGGTCTTGCCGAGCACGACGACGGTACCGCCCGTCATGTATTCGCACCCATGATCGCCCGTGCCCTCCACCACCGCCGTGGCACCCGACAGGCGCACCGCGAAGCGTTCGCCGGCCACGCCGCTGAAGAAGGCCTCACCCGTGGTGGCGCCGTACATCACGGTGTTGCCAACGATGATGTTGCGCGTCGCGTCGCCGCGGAAGTCGATGCTCGGACGCACGATCACGCGCCCGCCCGAAAGCCCCTTGCCGGTGTAGTCGTTGGCATCGCCGATCAGGTACAGCGTGATGCCGCGCGCCAGGAAGGCACCAAACGACTGACCACCCGTGCCTTCCAGCTGGATGCGGATCGTGTCGTCCGGCAGGCCTTCCGGGTGCACCTGGGTCACCGCGCCGGACAGCATCGCGCCCACAGAGCGGTTGACGTTGCGCGCCACTTCGATGAACTGCACGCGCTCGCCCTTTTCAATGGCCGGCTTGGCCTTGGCGATCAGCACGTTGTCCAGCGCCTTTTCCAGACCGTGCTCCTGGGCTTCGACGTGCAGGCGTGGTACCTCCGCCGGCACCGCCGGCGTGGCCAGCAGGCGGCTGAAGTCGAGGCCCTTGGCCTTCCAGTGCTCGACGCCCTTCTTCATGTCCAGCAAGTCGGCCCGGCCGACCAGGTCGTCGAACTTGCGGATGCCCAGTTGCGCCATGATCTGGCGCGCTTCTTCGGCGATGAAGAAGAAGTAGTTGACGACGTGCTCGGGCTTGCCCGAGAACTTCTTGCGCAGTTCCGGGTCCTGCGTGGCCACACCCACCGGGCAGGTGTTGAGGTGGCACTTGCGCATCATGATGCAGCCCTCGACCACCAGCGGCGCGGTGGCAAAGCCGAATTCGTCGGCGCCGAGCAAAGCACCGATCACCACGTCACGGCCGGTCTTCATCTGGCCATCGGCTTGCACGCGGATGCGTCCGCGCAGGCGGTTGAGCACCAAGGTCTGCTGGGTCTCGGCCAGGCCGATTTCCCACGGCCCCCCCGCGTGCTTGATCGACGACCAGGGCGATGCCCCGGTGCCACCGTCGTGACCGGCGATCACCACGTGATCGGCCTTGCACTTGGCCACGCCCGCCGCGATGGTGCCCACCCCCACTTCCGACACCAGCTTGACGCTGATGGAGCTGTGCGGCGCCACGTTCTTGAGGTCGTGGATCAGCTGCGCCAGGTCTTCGATCGAATAGATGTCGTGGTGCGGCGGCGGGCTGATCAGGCCCACGCCCGGCACCGAGTAGCGTTGCTTGCCGATGTACTCGGACACCTTGCCGCCCGGCAACTGGCCGCCCTCGCCCGGCTTCGCGCCCTGGGCCATCTTGATCTGGATCTGGTCGGAGCTGAACAGGTATTCCGCCGTCACGCCAAAGCGGCCCGAAGCCACCTGCTTGATGCGCGAGCGCAGGCTGTCGCCGTCTTCCAGCGGCATGTCCACCTCGACCACGTCGTCGCCGATGACCGACTTGAGCGTTTCGCCCTTGGTGATCTTGATGCCCTTGAGTTCGTTGCGGTAGCGCGCAGGATCCTCGCCCCCTTCACCGGTGTTGCTCTTGCCGCCGATGCGGTTCATGGCCACCGCCAGCGTGGCATGCGCTTCGGTCGAAATCGAGCCCAGCGACATGGCACCCGTGGCGAAGCGCTTGACGATTTCCTTCGCCGGCTCGACCTCCTCGACCGGAATCGCCTGGGCCGGATCGACCTTGAACTCGAACAGGCCACGCAGCGTCATGTGACGGCGGCTCTGGTCGTTGATGATCTGCGCGTATTCCTTGTAGGTGTTCCAGTTGTTGGCCCGGGTGCTGTGTTGCAGCTTGGCGATGGCATCGGGCGTCCACATGTGTTCTTCGCCACGCGCGCGCCAGGCGTATTCGCCACCGGCATCCAGCATGTTCGCCAGCACCGGGTCGTCGCCGAAAGCCGCCTTGTGCATGCGGATGGCCTCTTCGGCGATCTCGAACACGCCGATGCCTTCCACCCGGCTGGCAGTGCCGGTGAAGTACTTGGCCACGGTTTCGCCGTTCAGGCCGATCGCCTCGAACAGCTGCGCGCCGCAGTAGCTCATGTACGTGCTCACGCCCATCTTGGACATGATCTTGGACAGCCCCTTGCCGATCGCCTTGATGTAGTTGTAGATCGCCTTCTCGGCCGACAGCTCGCCCGACAGGTCCTTGTGCATCTCGGCCAGCGTTTCCAGCGCCAGGTACGGATGCACCGCCTCGGCGCCATAGCCGGCCAGCACCGCGAAGTGGTGCACTTCGCGCGCAGACCCGGTCGCCACCACCAGGCCGGCGCTGGTGCGCAGGCCTTCGCGGATCAGGTGCTGGTGGATGGTCGACAGCGCCAGCAGCGCCGGGATCGCCACCTGCGTCGGGCTGACGGCCCGGTCGCTGATGATCAGGATGTTGTGGCCGCTCTTGATCGCGTCGACCGCTTCGGCGCACAGCGACGCCAGCTTGGCTTCCACCCCTTCATGGCCCCAGGCCAGCGGATAGGTGATGTCCAGCCGGTGGCTCTTGAACTTGCCTTGCGTGGCGGCTTCGATGCCGTTGAGCTTGGCCATGGCCTCGAAGTCCAGGATCGGCTGCGGCACTTCCAGACGCAGCGGCGGGTTGACCTGGTTGATGTCCAGCAGGTTCGGCTTCGGACCGATGAACGACACCAGCGACATGACGATGGCCTCGCGGATCGGATCGATCGGCGGGTTCGTCACCTGGGCGAACATCTGCTTGAAGTAGTTGTACAGCGGCTTGTTCTTGCTCGACAGCACGGCCAGCGGGCTGTCGTTGCCCATGGAGCCGATGCCCTCTTCGCCATTCACCGCCATGGGCGACAGCAGGAACTTGACGTCTTCCTGCGTGAAGCCGAAGGCCTGCTGGCGGTCGAGCAGGCTGACCGCGTCGGGCGTGGCCTGCTGCGCCACCGCATCCGTCGCGGGCGACGGCACGTTCTCCAGCTTGATGCGCAGGTTTTCGATCCACTGCTTGTAGGGCTTGCCGTTGGCCAGGTTGGCCTTGACTTCCTCGTCGTCGATCATGCGGCCGAGTTCGAGGTCGATCAGCAGCATCTTGCCCGGCTGCAGGCGCCACTTGCGCACGATGCGGCTTTCGGCAATGGGCAGCACGCCCGATTCGGAGCCCAGGATCACCAGGTCGTCGTCGGTGACGCAGAAACGCGCCGGGCGCAGGCCGTTGCGGTCCAGCGTGGCGCCGATCTGGCGGCCGTCGGTGAACACCACCGCAGCCGGGCCGTCCCACGGCTCCATCATCGCCGCGTGATATTCATAGAAGGCGCGGCGGCGCGAATCCATGCCTTCGTGCTGCTCCCAGGGCTCGGGCATCATCATCATGACGGCCTGGCTGATGGGGTAGCCCGCCATCGTCAGCAGTTCGAGACAGTTGTCGAAGGTCGCGGTATCGGACTGGCCAGCGAAGCTGATTGGGTAGAGCTTCTTGAGGTCGGCACCCAGCACCGGCGAGGACATCACGCCTTCGCGGGCCAGCATCCAGTTGTAGTTGCCACGCACCGTGTTGATTTCGCCGTTGTGGGCGACATAACGGTACGGGTGGGCCAGCGGCCACTCCGGGAAGGTGTTGGTCGAAAAACGCTGGTGCACCAGACCGATGGCCGACACACAGCGCGGATCCTGCAGGTCGTAGTAGTAGGTGCCGACCTGGTCCGCCAGCAGCAGGCCCTTGTAGACCACCGTGCGGCTGGACATGCTCGGCACGTAGTATTCCTTGCCGTGCTTGAGCTTGAGGCGCTGGATGTTGGCGCTCGCCGTTTTGCGGATCACGTACAGCTTGCGCTCCAGCGCGTCCTGCACGATCACGTCGGAGCCGCGGCCGATGAAGACCTGGCGCAGCACCGGCTCCTTCTCGCGCACGGTGGGCGACATCGGCATCTCGAGGTTGACCGGCACGTCGCGCCAGCCCAGCAACACCTGGCCTTCGGCCTTGATGGCGCGTTCCATTTCCTGCTCACAGGCCAGGCGCGAAGCGTGCTCCTTGGGCAGGAAGATCATGCCGACGCCGTACTCGCCGGCCGGCGGCAGCGCCACGCCCTGCTTGGCCATTTCTTCGCGGTAGAGCTCGTCCGGAATCTGGATCAGGATACCGGCACCATCGCCCATCAGCTTGTCGGCGCCGACGGCACCGCGGTGGTCGATGTTCTCCAGAATCTTCAGCGCCTGCGCCACGATGTCGTGCCGCTTTTCGCCCTTGATATGGGCCACGAAACCCACGCCGCAGGCGTCGTGCTCGTGAGCGGGATCGTACAAACCTTGTTGCTGGAGTTGCTGCTGTTCGGCTGCCGTGGTCATGGCATATCCTTTTCTGGAACGTGGGCTCGCAAAATTACGCGGGGAGCAAAGCTTAGTGCATTGCAACAAGAATGCCAAGCCAATAAATAGGGGTCAGATACAATTTAAAAATCTATAGAACCTGTACGTAATAAATCGGGGACATATCAAAGGAAGCTGAAAAATCTTGATATATCAATGCATTACGGCATCAGAGGGGATTTTTCGCCGGTCGCCCAGGACGACGGGGCGAAATTCGGCGGTCGGTCTGCTTTTGCAGATCGGCCACAAACGCCTCGTCTCCCAGAGCCCAGCCGTGCAGCGTGGCCTGCATGAGCGTGTCGATCTGGCCGGCGGGCAACCCGGCATGCACCATTTCGGCGTACGCCGCTTCCCGGGCAAATGGGGTGTTGCCCAGTGCCCAGACCGGCGCTGGCGGCACCAGGCGCCGGTCCACCGACTGACCGATGTAGTGGCGGTGGCTCGACCAGGGGTGCTGCTGGGGCTCGACCACCCCCCCGCGGCGCACCGGGTTGAGGTCCATACCCACCATGCACGGCAACACGAACCGCTCGGGCTGCAGCACGGTGGCGCGGTAGCGCCCTTCCCACAGCGTGCCGCTGCGACCATACCGGTCGTTGAAATAGCGCACATAGCGCCGCCCGACGGCCTGCAGCATCAGCGGCAGCCCATCGGCGGTCTCCGGTGTCAGCAGCAGGTGGAAGTGGTCATCCATCAACACCCAGGCGTGCAGGGCCACCCGGTGCCGGCCCGCGTTTTCCGCCACCAGATCGAGCCATTGCTGCCGATCTTCGTCGTCCTGGACGATGGCGCACCGGTTGTTGCCCCACTGGATCACATGGTGCGGCAAACCGGGCAGGGTGAGTCGGGGCAGTCGGGCCAAGGCGGGTGGGCGGAACAAAGGGTGGTTGGCACCCGATCCACACGGCGCGCCTGGCGCCCGAGTATGCCAAGACCGGCGCCGGTCAAACCACGCCCGCAGACTGACGGGCCCGGTGGTAGGCGCCGTCACCCCGGTCGATCACACCGTCCGATGCGAGCAGTTCACCCGGTGCGATGACGGGCGCCGCTCCCGTGCGGTCGTACAGCGGCGCAAAGTCGATCCGGGTGAACTCCAGCAACTCGTCCAGGTCGCGAATGACGAAATAGGTTTCCTGGAAGTCGTCGATGCGGTAATCGGTGCGCATCACCCGTTCGAGCTCGAAGCGCACCCGGTTCGGCGACGGGCTCTCCAGACAGAACCGCGTCTCCGTGAAAGACGATGCGATGCCGGCGCCATAGAGCCGCAACCCATCGTCTTGGCGCAGCAGGCCGAACTCGACCGTGTACCAATAGACCCGGGCCAAATGGGACAGGTGGCCCAGGCGTTGCGCCCGCAGCCCGCCTTCACCATAGGCCTGGATGAAGTCGGCCATGGCGGGGTTGAGCAGCAGCGGTACGTGGCCGAACACGTCGTGAAACACGTCGGGCTCCTGCAGGTAGTCCAGTTCCTGCGGCCGACGGATGAAGTTGCCGGCCGGGAAGCGCCGGTGCGCCAGGTGCTCGAAGAACACGTCGTCGGGCACCAGGCCTGGCACAGCCACGATCTGCCAGCCGGTGCGCGGCATCAGCACCTCGGACAGGCGGCGAAAGTCCGGAATCTGATCGGCCCCGATGGGCAGTTCCTGCATGCCTTGCACGAACTCCCGGCAAGCCCGCCCGGGCAACAGGCGGGTCTGGCGCTCGAACAGGGTCTTCCAGGTGGCATGGTCGGCGTCGGAGTAGCGCTCCCAGCCCTGGTCGATGGTCCAGTCGGCGCGCTCGGGGCGACCGGCTTCGCCAGCCGCCAGGCCGTGCAGCGCCGGCGCCGCGTCTTTCGAGGCGGCCGCCATGTCAGGCGCTCCGCCGCTCAAAGGCGGCGTCGGCCCGTTGCGCCCAGGCGATGTCACGCGCCGACAGCCCGTGCACATCGTGGGTGGTCAGCCGCACCTCGACCCGGTTGTACACATTGCTCCACTCCGGGTGGTGATCCATCTTCTCCGACACCAGGGCCATCTCGGCCATGAAACCGAAGGCGTGGGCAAAGTCCGGAAACAGAAAGCTGCGGCGGATGGCGTCACCCAGAGGTTCGGGGGTCCAGTGGGGCAAGGCGGCCAGTTGTTCGCGCACGGCCTCAGGGGTCAGAGCGGGCATGGGGTGTCTCCTGTCGTTTGATGCTGCAGAGTTTGCGGCACGATTCGGACAATTTGCTCTCGTTTTCGGCCACACTCCGGGCAAACACCGAGAGACCCTTTCATGAATGCCGACAACAGCGGAACTTCCTTGCACAGCGAGCCACTCGACCGCCTGGACCGGCGCCTGCTGGCGGCCTTGCAGGCCAACGGCCGCATCAGCAACCAGGAACTGGCCCAGACCGTGCACCTGTCCCCCGCGCAGAGCAACCGCCGCCACCGCCGGCTGGAAAACGCGGGCTACATCCGCGGTTACGAAGCCCGGCTCGATCCGCAGCGCCTGGGCCTGGGCGTGATGGCTTTCGTGCACGTCTCGATGGAGCGGGGGCAGCACAGGGAACTGGTGAAGTTCCAGCGCACCGTGGGCAAGATGCCCGAGGTGCTGGAGTGTTACGCCGTCACGGGCGACTTCGACTACGTGTGCAAGGTGGTGGCGCGCGATCTCAAGGCGCTGTCGGACTTCCTGCTCCGCACCCTGGCCCAGTTGCCGGGTGTCAGCAGCGTGCGTTCCAGCATCTGCCTCGACGAACTCAAGTGCACCACCGCCCTGCCGCTGGAATGAGTGCCCGATGGCGCAGGCCGGCCGGTCTTCAACCGGCCGAGCGGGCAACCCCGGCGCGCTGCAATTCTTCTTCCACCAACTGGCGGTAGATGCGCGGCAGCTCACGGCTCATGGTGTTGTTTTCGATCCCATAACCCAGACTGGTCCAGGTGCCGGAAAGGCGCCGGAGCACGACCTGGATGCGCCCCTGCTGGAGCTGGGTCGCCAGACTGCCGCCCCAGCGCGGCTCGCTCAGCCAGGCGTGCACCACCAGATCCTGGTAGATCGGCGCAAAACTCAGTTCGGTGGCATCCAGCGGATCGCTGGTCCGCTGCGGGTGGTACTTGGCCGCCAGCTCGACCCAGGTGCCATACAGCAGTTGGTAGCGGCCTGCGGCCGTGGAGCAGTTGCCCTTGTTGGGCCCCTTGCCGATGGCCTCGCACCGGTTGGGGTGGCGGTCCAGCGTGCCCACCAGTTCACCGCCATGCAAGACGTGATAAGGGCGCAGCACATTGGATTCGCTGGCCGAGATCGTGCGCATGAGCGCCCGGATATACGGGTCGCCCCCCTCCATCACCAGCGACTGGGTGCCCGGCAGCAGAAACGCCGGCCGCCACCACCAGATCAGCCCGAGCAGCAGCAGCACCCCGACAGCGGTCAGCGCCCCCCGCGCCAGCCAGGGCAGGCTCCAGAAATCGCGCTGACGGGAAGGGGCGTGCCGCAATGCGTGCGGGGGAGGATGGTCCGGCAAAGTCTTGATCCCAGGGGGCCCTGGCGCCGAAACGGGCCCCGGGCACTGACACAATGCCATTGTCCTCCAGCCCGAATGCCCAAGTTGTTACCATGCTGTTGCCCATCGCCGCCCTGCTTGCCGGACTGCTGATGCTGGCCTGGAGCGGCGAGCAGTTCGTCCAGGGCGCGCGGGCCTTGGCCCGCCACGGGCGCATGCCGCCCTTGCTGGTGGGACTGGTGGTGGTCGGCTTTGGCCATTCGGTGCCCGAGCTGGCGGTGGCGATCTGGTCGGCCTGGCTGGAACGCCCGGGCCTGGCCCTTGGCAATGCCTGGGGCGCCCATATCGTGAACATTGGCCTCATCCTGGCAGTGACAGCACTGCTGGCGCCGGTGCGCCTGCGCTCGCAGGTGCTGCGCCGGGAAGCGCCAATGCTGCTGGCAGCGACCGCGCTGACCGCCGTGCTGGTGGCCGACAGCACACTCTCCAGAGCCGACGCTTTCGTGCTGCTGGCGGCCATGGGCGCGTTGCTGGTCTGGACGGTGCGGCAGCCGCGGCGGCATGCCGACGATGCCCTGGCCCGGGAAATCGCGGCCGACGATGCCCCCGCCCCCACCCGCTCCCTCGGCGCAGCGCTGCTGCAAAGCCTGGTGGCCGCCGCCGTGCTGGCCGGTGGTTCGGCCCTGCTGGTCTGGGGCACTGCGGCCGCGGCCTGGCTGCTGGGCATCAGCGATCTGGCCATGGGCCTGAGCGTGATCGCCCTGGGCTGCGCCCTGCCCGAGCTGGCCGCCTGTGTGGCTGCGGCGCGCCAGGGTGACGACGATGTCGTGCTGGGCACGGTGCTGGGTGCGGCCCTGTTCAACCTGCTGGCCGTCGTCGGCCTGACCGCGGCCATTGCGCCCGCCGACATCGAACCCCAGGCCCTCACGCGCGACCTGCCGGTGCTGGCCGGCATGACCCTCGCGCTGTTCGTGCTCGCCCGGCGGCGCGGCGAAGGCCTGCTGCGCCGCCCCGAGGCCCTGACCCTGCTGTTCGCCTATGGGGCCTATCTGGCCTGGCTGCTGGCGACCCTGGTGCCGGGCGGCGGCACCTGAGTCCCGCCAGCCGCCTGTGCGCACAGGCCCTCGGCCACCGTGGGGTAGCGCAGGCGCAGGCGCAATTCGGCTTTCAGGCGATCGTTGCGCAGCCGGCGCGATTCGTTCATGAAGCTCAGCAGCGACACCGGCAGTTGCTCGCGTGCCGCATCCCGCGCCAAGCGCGGCGGCCGGGGCAGCCCGAGCAGGTCGGCGGCAACATCGAAGTAGTCGCCCATGCGCAGTTCGGTGTCGTCCGCCACGTTCAGGCAACGCTGGGCGCGCCCCTGCCACAACGCCCGCACGCAGGCCCGCGCGAGGTCGTCGGCATGGATGTGGCTGGTGAACACATCATCTTCCGCGCGCAGCACGGGCGTACCGCGCAACAGGCGGTCGCGCGGACCGCCGGCGCGGTCATGGGCATAGATGCCGGGAATGCGCAGCGTGGTGCAGCGCACGCCGAACGCCCGGCCGAGCCAGCGCACGGCCGCCTCGGCATCGACCCGGCGCAGCGCGCGGGGCGACTGCGCCTGCAGGGCATCGGTTTCGCGCACCCAGGCACCCGCCCGGTCACCATAGACCCCGCTGGTCGAGCCGTACACGAGCGACAGCGGTCGCCCCCGCAACGCCAGCACCCGCGTCAGCGCGCGCGTGCGCCCATCCAGCCACCAGTTCCCGGTTTCGCCGGCGGGCGGCGGCGCCAGATGCAGCACGCGCGACGCCAGACCGGCCAAGCGGCGCAGACTGGCGGGCGCGTCGAGGTTGCCCGCCAGCGGCACGATGCCGGCACTGCGCAAGGCGTCGTGGCGTTCCGGGCTGGAGGTCAGCGCCAGCAGCCGGGCGCGGCGGCCCGCACCCAGTTCGCGCGCGGCGCGCAGGCCGACATCGCCACAACCGACGATCAGCACCCGCTCGCGGCGGAAGCGCGCGGGCAATGCGCCCTGAAAGATGATGCCCATGGGGTATTTGAGAGAATGGCGGCTGGCCGACCCGGACACCGGTCCGCGCCCACGTGTCGAGCCCGCCAGACAAGCCTCACAGTATGACATTCACCATCACCGTCACGCCCAGCGGGCGTGCGTTCGCCGCCGAACCCACCGAAACCCTCCTGGCCGCCGGCATCCGGCAGGGCATCGGGCTTCCCTATGGCTGCAAGGACGGTGCCTGCGGTTCCTGCAAGTGCAAGCTGGTCAGCGGCAGCGTGACCCACGGCCCGCACCAGGCCAAGGCGCTGAGCGCCGAAGAAGAGGCCGCCGGTTACGTGCTGACCTGCTGCGGCACCGCGCACAGCGACGTGGTGATCGAGTCGCGTCAGGTGACCGAGGCCGGCGCCTTCCCCATCAAGAAGATGCCGGTGCGCGTGAACACGATGGCGCGCGCGTCGCACGACGTGATCGTGCTCAAGCTCCAGTTGCCGGCCGCCGACACTTTCCAGTACCACGCCGGCCAGTACGTGGAATTCCTGCTGCGCGACGGCGACCGCCGCAGCTATTCGATGGCCAATGCGCCGCACACCCAGGCAAGCGGCCCGCACATCGAACTGCACATCCGGCACATGCCCGGTGGCAAATTCACCGACCATGTTTTCGGCGCAATGAAAGAGAAGGAGATCCTGCGCATCGAAGGGCCCTACGGCAGCTTCTTCCTGCGCGAGGACTCGGACAAGCCCATCGTCCTGCTGGCCTCGGGCACGGGCTTCGCCCCGATCAAGGCCATTCTGGAACACATGGCTCACAAAGGCATCACCCGCCCTGTGGCGCTGTACTGGGGCGGGCGCCGCCCGGCCGACCTGTACCAGTCGGACTGGGTCGCAGCCCAACAGGCCACGCTGCCCCAGTTGCGCTACGTCCCCGTGGTTTCGGACGCCCAGCCCGAAGACGCCTGGGCAGGCCGCACCGGCTTCGTCCACCAGGCGGTGCTGCAGGACATCCCCGATCTCTCGGGCCACGAGGTCTACGCCTGCGGTGCGCCCATCGTGGTGGAATCCGCCCGGCGCGACTACGTCGCGGCCGGATTGCCGGAAGAAGCCTTTTATGCCGACGCCTTCACCAGCGCGGCCGACAAAACCTGACAGGAGACCCTTCATGATTGCACGCCGCCAAGTCCTCGGAGCGCTCGCCGCCGCCTCGCTGGCTGCTCCCGGTATTGCCCTGGCCCAGGCTGACAAGGTCACCCGCATCGTCGTCCCGTTCGCCGCAGGCGGGCCGATCGACGTGACCGCGCGCATCCTGGCCGAAGCGGTGAAGGACAGCCTGGGTACCGTGATCGTGGAAAACCGGCCTGGTGCGGGCGGCAACATCGGCATCAGCGCGGTCGCCAAGTCGGCCCCCGACGGGCACACCATCGGCATCGCCACCACCGCTTCGCACGCCATCAACCCCTGGCTGTTCAGCAAGCTGCCCTACGACCCACAGAAAGACTTCACACCCATCACCCAGATGCTGCGCGTGCCCAACGTGCTGGTCATGAACGCGGACACGGCGCAGCGCCTGGGCATCCGCACCGTGACCGACCTGATCCGCTACGCCAAGGCCCACCCGGGCGTGTTGAACTACGGCTCCGGCGGCAACGGCAGCGCCGGGCACCTGGCTGGCGAGCTGTTCAAGTTCCAGGCCGGCGTGTTCGCCCTGCACATTCCCTACAACGGCGCCAACCCGGCCCAGCTCGGCCTGCTGTCCGGCCAGGTCGACTTCAACTTCGACAACCTCGCTGCCGCCGCCACCAACATCCGCGCCGGCAAGCTCAAGGCCCTGGCGGTGACCACCGCACGGCGCAGCCCGGTGATGCCCGACGTGCCGGCACTGGCCGAAACCCTGACCGATTTCGAGATCGACACCTGGTGGGGCCTCGTCGCCCCGGCCGGCATCCCGGCAGACACCGCCGCGCGCCTGAACACCGCCTTCACCCAGGCGCTGGCCACGCCCGAGGTGAAGAGCCGCTTCGCAGCCTTGATGGCCGATCCGGCTCCCAACACGCCCGACGCCTTTGCCGCCTTCATGACCCGCGAACGCGCGAAATACCAGCGCGTGGTCAAGATCAGCGGCGCCAAGGTGGACTGAAGCCGCGTTCGGGCGGGCCACAACCGCCCTCATGAAAAAAGCCCCGCGCAGTACCGTCTGCGTGGGGCTTTTTTGTGGATCTGCAGCGTTTTCAGCCACCAGCAGCCGGCTCGGCCAGCAGTATCCGGGCGTCGTCCGCCAACGAAGGGGCGCCGCTGGCATAGCGGTGGTACACCCGCACCCGGCCCTGCGGGTCGTAGAGGTAGCTGCCTGCGGAGTGGTCCATGGTGTAGCTGGTGGGCGTCTGGCCGTCGACCTTCTTGTAGTAGATCTTGAAACGCTTGGCCAGCTCGGGCAGTTCTTCCGGCGAGGCGTGCAGCGCCAGAAAGCTCGGGTCGAAGCTGGCCATGTATTCCTTCATGATCGCGGGCGTGTCGCGCTCCGGGTCCACGCTGATGAACAGACCTTGCAGCCGGTCCCCGTCGGCACCCAGCAGCTGTTTGGCCTGCGCCAGTTCGGCCATCGAGGTCGGGCAGACATCGGGGCACTGCGTGTAGCCAAAAAAGATCACCACCACCTTGCCGCGGAAATCGGCCAGGGTGCGCATCTGGCCATTGTGGTCGGCGAGCCGGAAGTCGTCCGCGTACGGAGCACCCGTGATGTCGATGCCCTTGAAGGCCGAGGCCGGCGCCTCGGCGGCCTTGTCCGAACAGGCGCCCAGAAACAGGCCGCTCACGCCCAGGGCCAGAAGATGTCGGCGGTTCATACGGTGCGCGCTCCCAGAAAAATCAGAGGTAATGGTCCACCAACAGGGCCGCGAACAGCAGCGACAGGTGGATCAGCGAAAAACGGAAGGTCTTGCGGGCCAGCGCGTCAGAATACTGGCGCCATAGCGCCGCCGCGTAGGCACAGAAGCCGATCGACAGCACCACGGCCGCCGCGAGGTAGAACCAGCCGCTCATGCGCATCACGAAGGGCATGAGACAGGCCGCGAACAGCACGAAGGTATAGAGCAGGATCTGCAGACGCGTGAACTCGGAGCCATGGGTGACCGGCAGCATGGGCAGCCCCGACTTGCGATAGTCCTCCACCCGGTACAGCGCCAGCGCCCAGAAGTGCGGCGGCGTCCACAGGAAGATGATGAGGAACAGGATCAGCGCCTCGGGCGCGACCTCACCCGTCATCGCCGCCCAGCCCAGCACCGGCGGCATGGCGCCCGAAGCCCCGCCAATCACGATGTTCTGCGGCGTCAGCGGCTTGAGCACCACCGTGTAGATCACCGCGTAGCCGACGAAGGTGGCGAAGGTCAGCCACATGGTCAGTGGGTTGACCCAAACGTACAGAATGGCCGAGCCGATGGCACACAGGACGGCCGAGAAACTCAGGGTCTGCAGGTTGGTCAGCTCGCCCTTGGCCGTTGGGCGCCAGGCGGTGCGCTTCATGCGCGCGTCGATGCGCTGTTCGACCACGCAGTTGAACGCTGCGGCGGCACCGGCCACCAGCCAGATGCCCAGGCAGGCGATGGCGGCGAGCCGGACATCGGCCCAGCGCGGCGGACCCGGCACGGCCAGCACCATGCCGATGAGCGCGCAGAACACGATGAGCTGAATGACCCGGGGCTTGGTCAGCGCATGAAACTGCCGCCAGGTTGAAGGCAGGGCGGCAGCAGGGGATGGGGCGGCGTCACTCATCGGCGGGCACGGGAAGGAGAAGCGGGAAAAGCGCGGCGGGCGGTCGCTGCCGGGCGCGCGTCGCCCAGCAGACCGGTCAGCACCAGCACCAGTGCGGCGGCGCCACCAGTGTGGCCCACGGCGGACAGCAAGGGCCAGTCAAGCAACACGTTGGACAGGCCGGTCAGCAGTTGCCAAGCGGCCAGCGCCGCGAGCCAGCGGGCCACCCCGCGCAGCGGCGGCTGCAGCCACAGTGCCCACACCAGCGCCAGCAGCGCTGCCAGCACGGCATAGGCGGCCAGGCGGTGGGCGTAATGGATGGCCGTAAGAGCCGCAAACGGGATCGAGGCGCCCGAACGGCCCTGTCCCAGTTCGCGCCAGAGCGCAAAGCCCTCGTGCCAGTCCATCGTCGGCCACCACTGGCCCTGGCAGGTCGGAAATTCCGTGCAGGCCAGCACCGCATAGTTGGTGCTCACCCAGCCACCCAGCGCGATCTGCAGCCACAGCAGCCCCCAGACGGCCAGCGCGACCCACCACAGACGCGCCGGCACCGGCGCTGCCGGGCGGGCCGCCTGCGCGTAGCGCGATGCCTGCCAGCGCAGCAGCGCCAACAGCCCCAGGCCCCCGAGCAGGTGCAGCGTGACGATGGCCGGGAACAGCTTCATGGTGACCGTCAGGGCCCCGAAGGCCCCTTGCAGGCTCACCCACAACAAGGTAATAGTCGGCCACCAGGGTGAGACCGACAGGCGTCGGCGCTCGACCCAGCTCACTGCCGTCAGCACCAGGATCAGGACCCCAACACCGGTCGCGAGATAGCGGTGAACCATTTCGATCCAGGCTTTGGACAGCGTCACCGGCCCGGTCGGCATGGCGGACTGGGCGGCCGCGATCTCGGCCTTGGCGCCCACCGGGCTCGCACTGCCATAACAGCCAGGCCAGTCCGGACAGCCCAGCCCCGAATCGGTCAGGCGCGTGAAGGCGCCGAACAGCACGAGGTCGAAGGTGAGGAACAAGGTCACCAGGGTCAGCACCTGCAGCCGGCGCGCCACGGGCGCCTGGCGGTTGCGCAACCAGACCCAGGTCAGCGGGCCCAGGGCGAGCACCACGCCGAGCAACATCATCCGGGCGACCGGGGCCAGGTCGTACAGCGGGACGTCCATCGAAGCTTCCATGGCAAGCGCTCCGGACCGGCTCAGTGGCCCGCCCCGCTCTCACGGCCGGCACGGTCCCACGACGAGGACGCGCGCATCAGCCGCTCCAGGTCACGGCGGGCACGCTTGGGCTCGACGTTCGCCGGAAACCGCATCATCCAGTTGCCCTGGGGATCGATCACGTACAGGTGGTCTTCCAGGCGCTGGCCTTGGGCAGGCTGCAGCCACTGCGCCACCGCCGCAGCATCGACCTGCAGCACGGTGGCCGAAGCGACCCCGGCGCGCAGGGCTTCCGGCACGGCCGCTTCCCCGGTGCGCAGCCAGACCCAGTCCATGCGGTCCTTGTCCTTGCCCAGGCTTTCACGCAACTGGCGCTGCAGATAAAGATGGTCCTGACAGACCTGGGCGCAGGACGAGTCGGCAACGCTCAGCAACAGCCATTGACCGCGCAACGCCGTCAGCGGCACTTCGGCACCTGCCGCATCGCGGCCGGTCCAGGCGGGCAAGGGGCGCTGGGGATCGACCAGTTCGCCATAGTTGGTCCGCCCCTGCGGCCGGATCACGTAATAGGTGAAGTAGGAGGCGATCACCGGCGCCGCGCTGACCAGCAGCAGCAGCACCATCTTCCAACGTCCGGCACGCGTGTCGACCGCCGAGCGCACCGTCTGCGCATCGGCCGCCGGCAGCGAGTGCACGGTCAGCGTCAGCGGTTCGTCACGGGGCGGGGCGGTGCCGTTGTCGGCGGGGGGCGATGAATTGGAACCAGACATACAGCAAGCCCGTGAGGGCACACAAACCAAACCACTGGAAGGCATAACCGTGGTGCTTGGACACATCGGCCGCGAAGCGCGGCCAGTCCCGCAGCAGGCCATCGCCTGCGTCACAGGTCTGCAAGAGAGAGAGGTCGAGCAACGCCAGTCCCGTCTCCCGGGCATAAGCGGCCAATTCGATATTTTGCCGGATCGGCCCCGGCGCCGCCGCTCCCGGCTCGAACAGCCTCGATGGCGGCGGGGCAAGGCGGCCGCGCACCTGCACCATACCCTGCGGTGTGTCCAGTGCCGGCAACCGCGTGCGGTCCTGGAAATCACGCGGCACCCAGCCACGCTGGACCAGCACCGTGCGGTCGGAGCCTTCCAGGCGCAACGGGGTGACCACGATGAATCCACTTCGTGCGGCCATCGGCCGGTTCTCCAGCCAGACCGTGGCTGCAGCCACCCACTGCCCCTGCAACTGCGCCTGCCGGTGCAACAGCGCCTCGGTCGACCCGACCGCCAACACCGCCGGCGTATCCAGCGCGGGCTGCGCACCACGCGCCTCGATCGACGCCTGCAGATCCAGCTTGAGCTGCGCCCGCCCCAACTGCCAGCGCCCGAGCGAGGCGGTCACCACCATCACGACCAGCGCCGCCAGTGTGACCAGCCAGAAACGGGCACTGCGAAAACGCGCAGACGGAGCGGTCGGTTCAGGCATGGCGGGACAGCGTTGGGGAAGACAAGCGATCAATAATGGCGGCCATGAAGTACCTCGTCATTGTGGCATTCGTGGCCATCCTTGCCAGCCTGGGAGCCGCGCTCGTGTTCATGATGAAAGGCCATGCGCCACCGGCCGAGGGTGAAGGCGGTGAAGCGCCCGCCCCCAATCGCCGCATGGCACGGGCGCTGGCCCTGCGGGTCGCCTTCTCCGTGCTGCTGTTCGTCGCGGTGCTGGTCAGCTACCTGCTCGGCTGGATCCAGCCGACGGGCCTGCCCTTGCGCTGACACCGCGCCACCTCCCGCCAGAAGCAACAAGGCGCCCCGAAGGCGCCTTGTTGGTAACGGATCACGCGGGTATCACATCCAGTAGACCAGGATGTACAGACCCAGCCAGACCACGTCCACAAAGTGCCAGTACCAGGCCGCGCCTTCGAAGCCGAAATGGCGTTGCGGGGTGAAGTGGCCCTTCTGCAGACGCAGCGTGATGAACAGCAGCATCAGCATGCCCACGAAAACGTGGAAGCCGTGGAAACCGGTCAGCATGAAGAACGTGGAGCCGAAGATGCCCGAGCTGAGCTTGAGGTTCAGGTCGGCATAGGCATGCGCATATTCATAGCCCTGCACGAACAGGAAGATCACACCGAGCAGCACCGTCATCCACATGAAGGCGATGGTCTTGGCGCGGTTGCCAGCCTGCAGCGCGTGGTGGGCGATGGTCAGCGTGACGCCCGAGGTCAGCAGCAGCGCGGTGTTGATGGTCGGCAGCCAGAACGGACCGACGGTCTGGAAGGGCTCGACGATGCCACCCGGCGATGCCGTGGCACCCGCCTGCGCGCTGGGCCAGATGGCCGAAAAGTCGGGCCAGAGCAGCGCGTTTTCGATGTTGCCCAGATTGGGAATCGCCTGCACCCGCGCCCACCACAGTGCGGTGAAGAAGGCGCCGAAGAACATCACTTCGGAGAAGATGAACCAGCTCATGCTCCAGCGGAACGAGATGTCGATCTTGCGACCATAGAGGCCGCCCTCGCTCTCACCCACGGCGTCGCGGAACCACTGGAACAGCACGATGAGCCAGAACGCCAGGCCGAAGACCAGCGAGTACATGCCCCATTGCGCACCGTTGATCCACTGCCCCGCGCCCAGGATCACGAAGAACAGCCCCAGGGCAGCGAGCGCCGGATGGCGGGAGAGTCCAGGGACAAAGTAATAAGGTGTGGTGCCGTGGGATGCTGCGGTCATGCTCGCTCCTGAATGCCTTCGCTTTTATGGTCTGTGAGAAATAAGGTCTGAGATCCGTGGCGTCACCCGCCGGCCACCCAGTTGACGATGCCCATGAGCAGGAGCACGAACAGGAAAGCCAGGACCACCCCCACCGCCATGATGTGCAACGGGTTGAGGCGGGCAATGTCTTTTTGGTAGTCGGCCTGACGGCGCACGCCCAGGAAGCCCCAGAGCACGGCCTTGACCGTGTCTTTCAGGCTGCCTTTGCGTGCCGGCGGCGTGGGCTGTTGTGTGCTCATACAGCCCCCTGTGCGGCCGGAACTGGCGGGCGGGTCAACGTGGCCTGCGGCGCCGGCGGCGTCTGCATGCCGACTTCGAAGAAGGTGTAGGACAGCGTGATGGTCCGCACGTCCTTGGGCAGCTTCGGATCAATCACAAAAGCCACCGGCCACGACTTCTTCTCGCCCGGCGCCAGGGTGTACTGCGAAAAACAGAAACACTCCAGCTTGTTGAAATGGGCCTCCGACTGCTTGGGTGCATAGCTCGGAATGGCCTGCGCTGCCATGGTGCGGTTCTGGATGTTCTGGAACTCGTACATCACGGTCTTGAGCTCACCCGGGTGCACGTCGATCGACCGCATTTCGGGTTTGAAATGCCACGGACCACGGACATTGACGTCGAACTCCACCGTCACGGTGCGCGAGGTATCCACCTGGGTATTGGCCGGCAGACCTCGGGCCACGCCAGGAATCTGGCGCTCGGCCACCGCCAGCACGTTGATGCCCAGGGCATCGCAGATCGCACGGTACATCGGCACCAATGCGTAACCGAAGCCGAACATGCCCAGCGTGATCACGCCGAGCTTGCCGAGCATCTTCCAGTTTTCGCGGTGCAGTGCCATGTCCGTCCAGGGTGGTCGCGTGCGTCAGCCGCCGAGCAGGGCCATCTTGCCCATGAAGCCCAGCAGGAAGATGAGCGCCACCGAGGCCAGGATCAGCCCGAGGCGAACATTCTTGCGGCGCAGGTCGTTGTCCATAACAAGGTGTCCGATCCGGGTCAGCCCACCACGCGGGTGGCGGTGGCGTCCAGCTTGGGCGGGTTTTCGAAGGTGTGGTGAGGCGCCGGTGACGGCACTTCCCATTCGAGGCCCACAGCGCCCTCCCAGGGCTTCTGCGGGGCCTTTTCACCCTTGCCGCGCATGGCTGGAACGACCACGAACAGGAAGAAGTAAACCTGTGCAAAACCGAAGAAAAAGGCCCCCACCGACGCGATCATGTTGAAGTCGGCGAACTGCATGGGGTAGTCGGCGTAGCGGCGAGGCATGCCGGCCAGCCCCAGGAAGTGCATCGGGAAGAAGGTGACGTTGAACGAGATCATCGACCACCAGAAATGGATCTTGCCGCGCGTTTCGCTGTACATCACGCCGGTCCACTTGGGCAGCCAGTAATAGACGCCCGCAAACATGGCGAACAGGGAACCGGCCACCAGCACGTAGTGGAAGTGCGCCACCACGTAGTAGGTGTCCTGGAAGTTGATGTCGATGGGCGCCATCGACAGGATCAGGCCGGTGAAGCCACCCATGGTGAACACGAAGATGAAGCCCACAGCCCACATCATCGGGGTCTCGAAGGTCATCGAACCCTTCCACATGGTCGCGATCCAGTTGAAGATCTTCACGCCCGTGGGCACGGCGATCAGCATGGTCGAGTACATGAAGAACAGCTGGCCCGTCACCGGCATGCCGGTGGTGAACATGTGGTGCGCCCACACGACGAAGGACAGGATGGCGATGGAGCCGGTGGCATACACCATGGAGGCGTAGCCGAACAGCTTCTTGCGCGAGAAGGTCGACACCACATGGCTCACGATGCCGAAAGCCGGCAGGATCATGATGTAGACCTCGGGGTGGCCGAAGAACCAGAAGATGTGCTGGTACATCACCGGGTCGCCGCCACCGGCGGGGTTGAAGAAGCTGGTGCCGAAGTGGCGGTCGGTCAGCGTCATGGTGATGGCGCCGGCCAGCACGGGCATCACGGCGATCAGCAGGTAGGCGGTGATCAGCCAGGTCCAGGCGAACATCGGCATCTTCATCAGCGTCATGCCAGGGGCGCGCATGTTGAGGATGGTCACGATGATGTTGATCGAGCCCATGATCGACGAGGCACCCAGAATGTGCATCGCGAAGATGGCTGCATCCATCGAGGGGCCCATCTGCAGCGTCAGCGGCGCGTACAGCGTCCAGCCGGCGGCGGGAGCACCGCCGGGCATGAAGAACGACAGCACGATGATCACGGCCGCCGGAATCATCAGCCAGAAGCTGAAGTTGTTCATGCGGGCGAAAGCCATGTCGGAAGCGCCGATCTGCAGCGGCAGCATCCAGTTCGCGAAGCCCACGAAGGCCGGCATGATGGCCCCGAACACCATGATGATGCCGTGCATGGTCGTGAGCTGGTTGAACAGCTCGGGGTTGACCAGTTGCAGGCCGGGCTGGAACAGTTCGGCCCGGATGCCCAGCGCCAGCACGCCGCCCACCATCAGCATGGTGAACGAGAACAGCAGGTACAGGGTGCCGATGTCCTTGTGGTTGGTCGCGAACACCCAGCGCCGCCAGCCGGCGGGCGCATGGTGGTGATCGTGGTCGTGCGCGTCGTGGTGGTCAAGCACTGCACTCATGTCGTTTTCCTTTGATGCTCAAATTCCTGGGTGCGGCGCGCTCACTGGCGGGCGACGACCACTTCGGCGGGCTGCACGATCTGCTCGGTCTGGTTGGACCAGCTGTTCTTGGCGTAGGTCATCACCGCCGCCAGTTCGGTATCGGACAGCTGTTTCCAGGACGGCATCGCCCCCCCGGCGGCGCCGTGCAGCAGCACCTGGATCATCTTGGCGTGATCGGTGTCGGTCACGATGGCCGAGCCGTCGAGCGGCTTGATCGGGCCGGCGCCCTTGCCGTTGGCCTGGTGGCAAGCTGCGCAGTTGGCGGCGTACACCGATTCGCCTCGCTTGACCAGATCGCTCAGCACCCAGACCTTGTTCGGATCGTCTGCGGCGGCAGCCATCTTCTTCTTCTCGCCATCAACCCAGGCGGAATAGTCCTCGGCCGACAGCACCTTCACGTGGATGGGCATGTAGGCGTGTTCCTTGCCACACAGCTCGGCGCACTGGCCGTAGAAGTCACCGGTCTTTTCGGCACGGAACCAGGTGTCGCGCACGAAGCCGGGGATCGCGTCCTGCTTGACGCCAAAGGCCGGCACCATCCAGGCATGAATCACGTCGTTGGCCGTGGTGATGACGCGGATCTTCTTGCCCACCGGCACCACCAGCGGGTTGTCGACCTTGAGCAGGTAGTCGTCGGTCGGGGCGGGTTTGCCGCTGTTGGACATTTCGCGGTGGGTCACGTCGAGCGTGGACAGGAAGCCGATGCCCTCGCCTTCCCCCTTGAGGTAGTCGTAGCCCCACTTCCACTGCATGCCGGTGGCCTTGATGGTGATATCGCTGGCGGTGGTGTCCTTCTGCGCCACCAGCACCTTGGTGGCCGGCAGGGCCATGCCGATCACGATCAGCAGCGGCACGATGGTCCAGCCCAGCTCGACCCAGATCGGTTCGGGCAGCTCCTGCGCCTTGTGCCCCACCGACTTGCGGTGCTTGACGATGGAATAGAACATCACCCCGAACACCAGCACGAAGATGACGGTACAGATCACCAGCATGAACCAGTGCAGCCAGTGCTGCTCTTCGGCGATGCGGGTGGCGGGCGGCGCGAAGTTCAGCTGGTTGACGGCCGGGCCGCCCGGAAGGTCATTGACCCGGGCGTGGGCGGTCGCTCCCGCCCAGGCACCAAAACCGAGCACAGCCCCCGAAACCATCCCGTGCAGGCCCGACAGTCGCCCACGCAGGGAACCAGCTGTTGTCTTCGTCATACTCACGTTCACCGCCTCAAATATAAGTATTGATTTATATCAACCGATTAGAACAAACTTTCCCCGAATCGCCCTTCAGGGATAACCCACATTCAGGCCATCCGCAATGCTTGGCGCATCTCATTGAGCAACACCGCGCGCTGATCCGGGCGCAGAAAACGCCCCACCCGCACGATCTGGGCGCCGGCGGTGACCTCCACCAGCCACCCTTCGCCTTCGGCAGCCCTCAGGCGAACCCATTCCCTCACGAACTCGGCCCGACGCATGCGACCGGCACTTTCCTGCTCCACCACCAAGCGCTGGCCATCCAGCCAGATGCGCTCGAAATCGGTGGCATGGCGGGCGTGCACCACAAAGGCCATCCCGAGCACCAGCACTTCGAGCAACGCGAACGGCAATACCAGCACCGCCCCCTGCCACCAGAACAGACTGGCCACCAGCAACGAAGACAGCCCAATAACCGCCAGCCCCGCCCCCAACTGCGCGGGTGTTGCCGAGCAGTTGCGCCGCATGAGCCAGCATCCGCCGGCCGCACCGGCGGGCGCTGCAGAAGCCTCCTGCTGCCCGACACCCATTGCTGACACCACCCAGAAAAACACCGGCTGTGACCGGTGAAGCAGAAGTCAACCTCGAAAGTTTGATTTATATCAATTGTAGCGGCGTCCGAAGCGGGTGCAGGCCCGGCCGGACACCTGGGCGACGCCGCCACCCGCGAGGGACGCGGGCTCAGCGCGGCGGACGCTGGCGCAACTGGTTGCGCATCTCGTCGAGCGAGACAGTCTGGGTGCCACGGTCCCTGGGCACCGGTTTGTAGGCGTGGCCATAAACGATTTCAAAGGTCATCTGCAGACGGCCGTCATCGCCCCGCGGCAACCCCGACTCCAGCACCTCCACCAGCGCGGCCCGTCCGCCCGGCGCCTGCAAACGGGGAGCGCGATCCGTGGACAGGTTGCGGCCCAGGGTGCGCAACTCATCCAGCAGCGCGGCGCCACTGGAATAGGTGAGCACGATGCGCTCCATGTCCATCACGGGCTCGGCAAAGCCGCTTTGCACCAGCATGTCGCCCCAGTCGTGCATATCGGTGAAGGCCTGGGCCGGCGGCCGCCAGCCCCGGGCCGCGTACAGCGCGCGCAACTCGCGCAGCGTGTCCGGCCCCAGACAGGAAAACATGAGGAAGCCGTCGGTCCGGATCAGCCCCTGCCAACGGCGCAACAGCGCCTGAGGCTGCGGTTCGGCGTGCAACGCCAGGTTGGACCAGAGCATGCCCACCGTCTCGTCGGGCACCCAGGCGCGCGTGCGCGTGTCCCGGCGCAGCCACTGCGAAGGGTGCCAGGCCGGCCCCGGCCGGCGTGCGCCTGTGGCCGCGAGCGCGGCATCCAGGTGTTCGGCCCAGACCAGCGCCTGCGCCTGCGGCAAGCGCTCGACCAGTGCCGCATGCGCCCGCAGCCCCCCCAGCACCGGCTCCCAGTGCAACCAGCTGTCCGGCAGGGTGCGGAACCACCCCAGCCGGTCCATCATGCGCCGGGCCACCTCTTCGTGCAGCCAGGCACTGCCCTCGGCCGGGCGCCGCAACCAGCGGTGAGCGGCAAGCGCATCCAGACCAGGCACCTCCGACACGGGCATTTCAGAAACAGACGGGGTGGACACGGCGCAGGGCAGAGGAAGAAGGAAAACGAACGGAACGGCAACGCCGGCCGGCCAGTATATTGGCCCCATGTGGAGGATGTGGACACCCGCCCGGGAAGCCCTGGCCGGCACTTGCCAGGTCTGCGGCCGCTGGCCCGCCGCGCCGGTTTGCGCCGCCTGCGAACACCGTTTTGCCATGCCCCGGCCGCGCTGCGAGCGCTGCGCCCTGCCGCTCCCGCCCAAGGCCGGCCCCCTCTGCGGCGAATGCCTTGCCTGCGCAGCCCACGATGGCCTGGACGCCTGTGAAGCCGCCGTGGACTACGCCTATCCCTGGGACGGCCTGGTCGCGCGCTTCAAATTCCGGGGCGAGCCGGCCTGGGCCGGCACCTTCGCCCGGCTCCTGCGCCGATCAGCACGGCTGAACACCTGGCTGCAGGAGGACGACCTGCTGGTACCCATTCCCGCCGATCCGCAACGCCTGGCCACCCGGGGCTACAACCCGGCCTGGAACCTGGCCAAGGCGCTGCGTCGCGGCAGCCCCTCGCCGGCCATCGACACGCTGCCCATGGGTCTGGTCCGTCTGGGCACGCCCCGCGCCCAGCACGACCTGCCGCGCGCCGAGCGCCTGCGCAATGCCCGGGGCACCCTGGCCGCGCACCCGGAACACGCAGCGCGCCTGCATGGCCGGCGGGTGTTGCTGGTGGACGACGTCTGCACCACCGGCGCCACCCTGGAAGCCGCCGCGCAGGCCCTGCGTGCAGCCGGCGCCCGGTCGGTGCGCGCCTGCGTCTTTGCCCGCACACCCGATGATCGGGGCCTGCGCGCCGAAGCTCACGAAACACGCGATACCCTGTGAGGAGGGCTTCGCCCGCGCGGCTATCATCGGCTGCACAGGGAGAGCAAAAAAACCAGTTCACTGGTTGCACAAGGGCCATGCAGCCCCAGGGTTCGGCACGCCGGCATGTTTCACATCGTCCTCGTTGAACCGGAGATCCCGCCCAACACCGGGAACGTGATCCGCCTGAGCGCGAACACCGGCTGCACACTCCACCTGATCGAACCGCTGGGTTTTTCGATGGAAGACAAGCAGATGCGGCGCGCCGGCCTCGACTATCACGAATACGCCAGCGTGCAACGCCACGCCAGCTGGCCCGACTTCGTGCAGCAGGCCCAACCCGACCCGTCCCGCCTGTTCGCGCTGACCACCCGAGGCAGCCACAACGCCTTCGAGCAGCGTTTCCAGCCCGGCGACTGGCTGGTCTTCGGGGCCGAAACCCGCGGTCTGCCGGAAACCCTGCGCGAATCGTTTCCGGCCTCGCAGCGGCTGCGCCTGCCGATGCGCCCAGGCCAGCGCAGCCTCAACCTATCGAACGCCGTGGCGGTGCTGGTTTTTGAAGCCTGGCGCCAACAGGGCTTTGCCGGCATGGGATCGTGAAAGCCATGATCCGCACGCTGACCCGTCTGCTGCGTGCGCGCTTCCAGCGCGCCCAGAAGCCCCGGCGTTTCCCCACCGCCCGGGACATGTACCAGATCCGTGAAGCCATGCTCTCGGCCATGAACGACTGCGAAAGCAGCGGGGCCGACCGTCTGCGCCAGCGCCTCTACCAGGCCCGGGCGCCGCAGGAGCTCTGGCTGCTGCGCAACGACATCTACCAGCTCGTCTCCCAGCGGCACAGCCAGTCGGAAGCGGCCCAGCGCATCAACGCCCTGATGCCGGTCTTCGAAGGCTGGGTCGACGCCAAGCAGCTGCTGCGCATCAAATAGCCGGCGACCACCCCGTCAGCCCCCCCTTTCAAGGGTATTGCCGCACCAGCGCCTCGGCCACGCAAACCGGCTTGTCGCTGCCCTCGCGCTCCACGAGCATCTGCCAGGTCATCTGCAGCCCCTGGTTCTCGATCGGGTCGGCCGACAGCAGGGTCATGCGCCCACGCAAGCGGCTGCCCACCGGCACCGGCGCCGTGAACCGCACCTTGTTCAGACCATAGTTGACGCCCATGCGGGTCTGGCGCACCACGAAGCTGGACTCGAAGAACAGCGGCAGCAGCGACAGCGTCAGGAAACCATGGGCGATCGGCGCACCAAACGGTCCCTGGCGGGCGCGCTCGACGTCCACGTGGATCCACTGGTGATCACCCGTGGCCTGGGCGAACAGGTTGACCTGTTCCTGGGTGATGGTGAACCAGTCGCTGAGCGCGACTTCCTGTCCCACGCAAGCGGCCAGATCGGCCAGGGTTTCAAAGACTTTCATGCTGGCCATTCTGGCGACCGCGGGCCCGTCGAACGTGTCAGGCCCGGGACAACTCCGGGTATTCCCGCAGGCTCAGGCCCGACAGGCCGCGTCAGTCGGCCAGCCAGCGGCACAGACCGGCCCACTGGCCCAGATCCTTCTCGACCCGGCTGGGCGCGATGTCGAACAGGGTGAGCCCGCGCGCAGCCAGGTGGATGTAGTTCTGCGTGTCGCGCAGGTATGCCAGCACCGGCAGCCCCAGGCCCTCGACAAACTCGCGCAGCTTGTCCGCGGCGATGGTGCGCTCGTCCACCCGCATGCCGACGATGCCCACCTCCAGCGTCTGGCCGCGCTTGGACTCGGCCAGTTCGTCCAGGAAAGCCCGCGTGGCGTAGATGTCGAAGATGCTTGGCTGCAGCGGCACAAGCACCTTGTCGGCCAGCTTGAGCACGTCCTTGAAGCGCCAGCCGTGCAGGCCCGCCGGGGTGTCCAGCACCACATGCGAAACGTCGCGCGGCGGCCGGGCGATGAAATCGCTGGAAATCTCCCAAGTCTGGATCGGGCGGGCCGCGGGCGGGCGCAACCCCAGCCACAGGCGGGACGATTGCTGGCGGTCAGCGTCACCGAGCATGACCGCATGCCCCTGGCTGGCGAAATACCCCGCCACGTTGGTCGACAGCGTGGACTTGCCCACACCGCCCTTGGGATTGGCCACCACCACCACCGGCATACCGACCTCCTGTTGCTTGAACCGGAGGCTATGTTATCGCCATGCGTCCCAAACCAGCTTCAACCCGGTCAGCAGCATGCCCGCGTACACCAGGCGGTAGAACAGCACCGGGTTGATGCGGTGCGCGATGCGCACCCCGACCCAGACCCCGATCGGCGCGAACGGCAGCAGCGCCAGCGACGTGGCCATGTTGCGCCAGTCCAGCAGGCCGAGCCAGGCGTAAGGCAGCCATTTGGCCAGGTTCACGAAGAAAAAGAAAAAGGCCATCGTGCCGGTGAACAGCAGGGGCGGCAGTTTCAGCGGAATCACGTAGGCGTTGATCGGTGGCCCGCCAGCGTGAGCGATGAAGCTGGTGAAGCCGGACGTCATGGCCAGAAAACCACCCAGCCAGCGCGGTGGCGGCGGGCTGTCGGGACGGGGCGGGAACAGCAGGCGCTGCGCCAGGAACAGCAACGTCGCGACGCCCACGATGCCGGCCACCATGCGCGCGTCCAACAGGCGGAAGGCCAGGGTGCCGACCACAATGCCCAGCAGACCGAACGGCAGCAGAAAGCGGAACAGCCGGACATCCACGTGGCGCCGGAAGGCGGCGATGCCCATCAGGTCCATCACCAGCAGCACCGGCATCAGGATGGCCGCCGCCTGCGGCACGCTGATCGCCAGCGCCATCAGCGGCACCGCCAGCGACCCGAAGCCGGCGCCAAAGCCGCTCTTGCTCACGCCCAACAGCAGCACGGCCGGGATCGCCACGGCATAAAAAAACGGATCGGTGATCAGCGGCAGGGCGGGCATGGACAATCGGGCGATGCAAAACGTTCAGGTCTGGGGCGAAACCCTGCGCTTGCTGGTGGAAATGGCCGCCACCGCCGCCTTTGCCCTCTCCGGGATCATGGAGGCGGCGCGCAAGCGGCTGGATGCGGTGGGGGTGTGCGTGGTGGGCTTTTTGGCCGCATTCGGCGGGGGCACGCTGCGCGACCTGCTGCTCGACCAGCGCCCCTTCTTCTGGGTGCGCCATGTGGAGATGCTCTGGGGCGTGCTGGCGCTGTGCGTGCTGGCCATGCTGTTCCTGCGGACGCGCCATTTTGCCCTGACCGAACGCGCCATCCAGTGGCCCGACGCGCTGGGCCTGGGCCTGTTTGCCGCCACCGGCGTGCACCAGGCCCTGCTGCTCGAATTGCCGGCCCTGGTGGCCGTGCTCATGGGCCTGATCACCGGCGTGTTTGGCGGGGTGCTGCGCGACGTGGTCTGCAACCAGATTCCCGCCGCCTTTCACGACCACCGCCCCTACGCGGTCTGCGCCTTTGCCGGCGGCTGGGTTTATGTGGGCCTGTGGCAGGCCAACGCCCCGGGCTGGGTCGCCCTGGTGTCGTGTGTGGGCGTCACGGCCGGGCTGCGGGCATTGAGCCTGTGGCGCAACTGGCAGTTGCCTGCCTGGAAAACATAGGGGCCCCCTCGCTCCGCCGCTGCGCGGGTCGCTGCCCCCCGAGGGGGTGCGGATTCAGCTTGGGGCGGCCCGGCGCTTGAATCCCGGGCCCCCACGCTCCGCCGCTGCGCGGGTCGCTGCCCCCACTGAGGCTGCAGTTGCCTTGGGGCAGGTTTTTGATCCCCGCGCTTCGCCGCTCAAGCTCAGACCCGCTCGATGACCAGCGCAATGCCCTGCCCGACCCCGATGCACATGGTGCACAGCGCGTAGCGCCCGCCCGTGGTGTGCAGCCGGTTGACCGCCGTGGTCGCCAGCCGCGCGCCACTGGCCCCCAGCGGGTGGCCCAGCGCGATGGCACCGCCCCAGGCGTTGACCCGCTCATCATCGTCCGCCAGCCCCAGCAGGCGCAGCACCGCCAGCCCTTGCGCCGCAAAGGCTTCGTTGAGTTCGATCACGTCCATCTGCGCCAGGGACAGCCCGGTCAGCGCCAGCACCTTTTCGGTCGCCGGTGCCGGGCCGATGCCCATCACGCGCGGGGCCACCCCGGCCGTGGCCATGCCCACGACCCGGGCCCTGGGCGTCAGGCCGTAGCGGGCGGCCGTGGCTTCATCGGCCAGCAGCAGCGCGC